>JANOWV010000440.1:0-1697 GCA_031418075.1 Actinomycetes bacterium | reverse complement strand
GGTGAAGCGGTTTACAGCGGCGCCGATGCGATAATTCCTGCGGCGGGATCGGAAATCGTGCGGGTCACCGACATTGCCCGGCAGCTCGTAAAGGATCCGGACTTGCGCGGGCTCACCCTGCGGCAGCGCGCACAAATCGCAAACTGGCCCCCCTTCGCCAAGGCTACAGCGGGCAGGCCCGGTTCCGCCAAGGCGCCGCCGGCCGCGTTCTCGGTGTTCGAGCGAAGCGTGACCGATCTGCAGAACGCGATGACGACAGGCGAGGTCACGTCGGAAGACATCACGCGCGACTATTTGGCCCGGCTGTCGCTGTACGATCGCAACGGGCCGACATTCCGATCGGTGCTTGCGATCAATCCCAGTGCGATTGCCGACGCGCGAGGTCGCGATGCCGAGCGGGCCGCCGGGCGAGCGCTTGGGCCTTTCCACGGTGTGCCGATCGTCTTCAAGGACAACATCGACGCGATCGAGCTGCCATCGACCGGTGGCTCGCGCGCGCTGCTCGATCACCGGCCGCGGCTCGATTCACGCATCGCCGCCGGTATGAAGCGGGGCGGCGCCGTCGTGCTCGGCAAGGCCAATCTCGACGAGTTTCCGTTCGGCGACTTCGGCATCAGCACGGTTGGCGGCACCGTGGGCAATGCCTACGATCCGTCGCTCTCGACCGCCGGATCGAGCGGCGGCAGCGCGACCGCCGTGGCGACCAGTCTGGCCGCGCTCGGCTTCGGCACCGACACCTGCAACTCGCTGTCAAACCCGAGCGCGTTCGCCTCGCTCGCCACCATTCGCACCACGCGCGGTTTGACCAGCCGTGCCGGCGTCATGCCCCTCAATACCTACAACGATGCCGTCGGCCCGATGGGCAAGTCGGTTCGCGATGTGGCGATGGCGCT
The DNA here is from genome assembly GCA_031418075.1 of Actinomycetes bacterium. Classification (GTDB taxonomy): domain Bacteria; phylum Actinomycetota; class Acidimicrobiia; order IMCC26256; family PALSA-555; genus DASUAO01. Next base: position 804 of record JANOWV010000440.1, on the reverse strand, counting down.
CGATTTGGTGACGGGCCCGGATCCCGAAGATCCCGTGACCGCGCCGGCCGCGCCTCACATCACCGGCTCGTTCGCGCAGGGCCTGGATGCGGCGACGCTTAAGGGCAAGCGCATCGGCGCGTTGCGTCAGCGCTTTGTCGGCTTCACCGGCGAACGCGACGTGGCCGCCAACATGGACCGCGTGATCAAGGATCTGCAATCCGCGGGTGCAATCGTGGTGGAGGTCGCCATCGCCGACTACGACGCCAAGTACGCCGCCGCCCGAGGGTCGGCGCCTGGCTCGTTGCGGGCCGGATGGGAGGCATACCTGTCCCGCGGCGCCAAGCCAGGCGAGAAGGTGTTGACGATCCAGGATCTGCTCGCGTCCGGCAAGCTGGCGCCAGTCAGCGCGCGGAGGTTCGAAGGTGCGCTGGCGCCGGTGCCGACCGGGACCGCGCTCGATGAGGCGACGCGCCGGTTCTATGCCGGCCGCGAAACGTTCCGGCAGATCTTCGTGGACCTGCTGGATCAGCAGAAGCTCGACGCACTGCTGTTCCCTGCGAACCAGGCGCGTCCGCACACGCACGAAGGCGGCCTCGAGCGCTATGGTTCGGAGCCTGGCACCTGTGAAGAGAGTGCGGCGACCGGATTGCCGCAAGTGACCGTGCCGGCCGGATTCATCGGTGGTCGCTATCCCGTGGGAGTCTCGTTGCTCGGACGGATGTGGGACGACAAGCGGTTGCTGGAATTGGCGGCGGCCTACGAGCGCGCCACCCACCATCGGCGTCCGCCAACCACCGTGAAATAGGGTCTGACCCTAGTACA
>JANOWV010000439.1:0-4446 GCA_031418075.1 Actinomycetes bacterium | reverse complement strand
GAGCGCCGACAGGTTGCCGAGCGTGCCGCCCTGCACGAACACGCCGCCTGCGGATGCGGGCAGACCGGCGAGGTCCGAGATCCAGCGCAGCGCCTGGTTCTCGGCGTACACGGCACCTGATGCTTCGAGCCACGACGTCGCACACATCGATGAGGCGGCGACCACCGTGTCGAACACGAGCGAGGCTTTCGTGGGGGCCGCGGGGATGAAGGCGAGGAATCGGGGGCTGTCGGTGGAGAGACAGGCCGGCGCGAGCACCTCGGTGAAGATCGCGAGCACCTCTTCGGGCTCCCGTCCGGCGCTGGTGATCGTGTCGTGGGCTCGCGCATCGATCTCGGCGAACGGGACAGGATGGTCGAGCGGTGCAGGGTCGAGCCGGAGCCGTTCGAGTGCATAGTCGAGGCATGCCTTGGTCGTGCGCTCCGCGAGGTCGTCGAAGTGATGCATTCGCCGACGGTAGCGAGGATCCGACGCTCCCGTTGCCGGGCGGCGGCGGGAGCGCTATGACGGCGCGACGCCCACGACCCGACGGTGGCGGGTCACGATCTCGAGGATGGCGTCGCCGTAGCGCTCGACCTTGACCGGACCGATCCCCGAGATGTCGAGCAGCTGGTCGCGCGACCCGGGCAGGCACGTCGCGACGGCACGCAGGGTGGCGTCGTTGAAGACGACGTATGCCGGGACGCTCGACGCCTTGGCGAGCAGACGGCGCCACTCCTTCAACGCATCGAGGAGCGGGCCGTCGGGCTCGGGACCGTCGGAGGCGTCGTGGCGGGCGCGGTCGAGGCGGGAGCGGGCTCGGTCGGCGCCGCTCGGCCCGGCCGGTAGGCGCGGGGCGATCGGTTCGTCGCTGAAGACGGCCGCGATGGGCGCGAGCCACGGGCTGGGCGCGCGGTTCATGGTGCGGGTCCCGAACGCGCGTCGCCGCGCCCAGGTGAGCACGATGCGCTGCTCCGCGCGGGTGAGCGCGACGTAAAGGAGACGCCGCTCTTCGGCCCTCTCAGCCGGCGTGTCGGCGTGGGAGATCGGGACCAGTCCTCGCTCGAGGCCGGTGATGAACACGGTGTGGAACTCGAGCCCCTTCGCGCGGTGGAAGGTCGAGAGCTCCACGGCGTCGGCACCCGCGCCCGGCTCTTCGCCCTGCAGTGAGGCCGTGAGCCAGGCGAGGAACCCGTCGACCGACGCACCGTGGTGCTCCATCGCGAGGTACTCCTGGCCAAGATGCGCGACCGCACCGGCGTGCTCGTCGCGCGGGGTTGCGGCGCTGGTGTCGGCGTCGGGCGCGTCGACGTCGTCATCGTCGTCGTCGACGACGAGATCGAGCATCGGTGCGTCGGCTTGGCCGGGAACCAGGTCGCCGGCGACAGGATGGGCCGGCCCCCCGGCATCGGTGAGGTCGGCGAGGTGGTCGGCGAACGTCGCGCCGGGCGCGGCGTGCTCGGCGGCGCGCAGCTGGTCGAGCACGAGACGGACCTCGGGTCGGTCGAGGAACCGACCGTCGGCCCGAACGCGGGTGGGGATCCCGGCGGCGGTGAGCGCAGCCTCGAACGCCGCCGATTGGGCGTTGGTGCGGTAGAGCACCGCGAACGCCGACCAGGAGAGGGTCGGTGTGCGGAGCTCGCGAATCCGACGGGCGACCTCGCGGGCCTCTTCCTCATCGTCGTCGCAGTCGACGATGATCGGCTCGGGGCCGGGTTCGCCAAGCGCGCGACGGGCTGGTCGTGGCCGTCCGGCATCGGCGAGCAACGCTTCCGCCGCGGCCACGACCTGCGGCGTCGACCGGTGGTTGTGGTCGAGGCGGACGACCGCCGCGCCCGGGAACCGCTTGGTGAACTCGGTGAGGCCCGTGGGATCGGCTCCGGTGAACGAGAAGATCGCCTGGTCGGGGTCGCCGACCACGGTGAGGTCACGCCGGTCGCCGAGCCAGCCGCGGATCACGCGGAGCTGGGCGGGGCTGACGTCCTGGAACTCGTCGACGAACAGGTGACGGAACTTCCACCGCTGCTCACCCGCGAACTCCTCGTCCTGCTCGCACGCGTCGCCGCACCACCAGAGGAGGTCGTCGAAGTCGATCAGGCGCTTGGTGCGTTTGGTGTCCTCGTAGCGCGCGTACAGCGCCGCGATGTCTGCGCTGGCGCGCTCGGTCTCGCGGCCCGCTCGCGCGGCCGCGGGGACGTAGGCGTCGGGCGCGACCAATCGAGCCTTGGCCCACTCGATCTCACCGGCAAGCTCGCGCGCAGCAACGATCGCGGCCGGCCCCCGTCCGCCTACGAGGGGGAGCAGGAGCCGCACCTTGCGCTCGAGGAGCGCGGGCATCGCCCGACCGCGGGCGAGGTTGCGGCCGCGCAGCTGCGCCAGGGCGACCGCATGGATCGTGCCCGCCGTGACCCCGGTGGTGCGGCCTGGGTGGACCCCGAGCTGGTCGAGGCGGCTGACCAGCTCACCGGCTGCCTTGCGGGTGAACGTGAGGGCGAGGACGCGCGGCGCCTCGGCGCGACCGGTGGCCACCCGCCACGCGATGCGCCGGGTGAGGACGCGGGTCTTGCCGGCCCCGGGGCCAGCGAGGACCGCGAGGGGGAGCGCGTCGCTCGTGACCGCTGCCCGCTGGTGCTCGTCGAGGTCCTCGAGGTGCCGATCGGCGTCGCGCGGCGCCAGGTCGTGCGCCGCCTGTGATGCCTCATCGACCATGGGACCGACGGTACCGAGGGGGTATGACACTGCCAGGGATCCCCGGCAGAACATGGGCGCCGGGGCAAGGGCCTGAGAAAAGGCCTGAGAAAAGAAGGTGGGCCCCGAGTAGCCATCACGCCGAAGCGCTCCGACTCCTCGGGGCCCGTGCTCCTTCGGCTCGCACCTCTCACAGGGCGCCCGGGGCCCTCGCGGGCTCGGTCGCCGCCGCTTCCTCGGTCCGACCGGAACGGCTCCGGACCTCGTCGGCCACGATCCCGGTGGCGCCACCCCGAAGGGCTCCTCCACCGACCTTCGATGTGTCGACCCGTCGTCCGGTCGCTCTCCGCTGGATCCCGTTGCCGGTCTCCGTTGGATGTGGCTTCCGGTCCCGTGCCTGCACTTCGTCGGCAGAGGTGACGCTACGCCTTCGCGGTCGGAGGTCAAGGAGGATTTTCGGAACCGGTTCCGGTGGTGGCGATCGCTCCGGGCTCGCGGGACGTGGCGGGACGAGCTGGGCTGGGCCTGATCGAGACCGCCGCTCGTACACTCCGAACATGCCCGATCGCTGGCGGAACTGGGGTCGGAACCAGGAGTGCACCCCGATCGCGTTCGAGCACGCCCGATCGGACCTCGAGGTCGTGGAGGCGATCGAACGGGCGCGCGCGCTCGGCCAGACCATCAAGGTCGTGGGGAGCGGTCACTCGTTCACCGACATCGCTTGTACCGACGGCCGCTCGTTGTCGATCGACGGACTCGACCGCATCGTCTCGGTGGACCGGGACGCCGGGACCGTCACGGTGGAAGCGGGGATCACGATCGCCCGGCTCAACCACGAGCTCGCCGAGCGCGGGCTCGCGTTGACGAACCTCGGTGACATCGATCGCCAGACGATCGCAGGTGCCGTCGCGACGGGGACGCACGGCACCGGTGCCGGCTTCGGAGGGCTCGCCACCTTTATCCGTGCGCTCGAGATCTGCACGGCGGACGGCGACATCGTGCACTGTTCGGCCGACGAGGAACCCGAGCTGTTCCACTGCGCCCGCGTGGGGTTGGGCGCGCTCGGGGTCGTGACGCGCCTCACGCTCGCGTGCGAGCCGGCGTTCACGCTGCGCCACGAAGAACGCCCCGCCTTGTTCGACGACGTCATCGCCGACCTCGACGCGCTCATCGACGGCCACGACCACTTCGAGCTGTACTGGCTCCCGCACACACAGACGTGCTCGCTCCTGGCGAACGATCGTGTCGACGAGGCGCCGCGACCGAAGAGTGCGTTCAAGCGGTGGCGGGCGCAGGTCTTCTATCCGAACTACTTCTTTGGCGCGCTCGTCAGTGCCGGTCGCGTCGTGCCGGGCGCGGTGCCGAGGATCGCCCAGGTCGTCGCGGGCACGGTGGGGAACACCCGGCTCGTCGATCGCAGCGATCGGATCCTCATCAGCACCCGAGTGCTGCGGTTCGCGGAGATGGAGTACGGGATCCCGCGCGAGCACGCGGGGGAGGCGCTGACGGCAGTGCGCGACCTCATCGACGATGCCGGGCACCGCGTGAGCTTCCCGGTCGAGGTGCGCTTCGCCGCCCCCGACGACATCCCGCTCAGCACCGCGTACGGTCGAGCGACCTGCTACGTCGCGGTCCACCTCGCGCGCGGCATCCCCAATGAGCCGTACTTCCGGGGGGTCGAGGCGATCATGGACCGCTTCGACGGGCGGCCCCACTGGGGCAAGGTGCACTTCCAGACCGCCGCGACCCTTCGGCCGAGGTATCCCGAGTGGGACCGGT
>JANOWV010000438.1:0-2126 GCA_031418075.1 Actinomycetes bacterium | reverse complement strand
TTCGAAGGCCATCACCAACCGCACCTTCCCGCTGGCCTCGGCTTCTACGACCTTCGCGTGCCCGAGGTGCGGGCGGCGCAAGCCGAGCTGGCTCGCGCCCACGGGATCGAGGGCTTCTGCTATTGGCACTACTGGTTCAAGGGTCGCCGGCTCCTCGAGCGCCCGTTCCAGGAAGTGCTCGACTCAGGTGAACCCAGCTTGCCGTTCTGTCTGACCTGGGCGAACGAGAGCTGGACTCGCAGCTGGCTCGGGGACGACCGCGACATCCTCCTGCGCCAGGAGTACTCACTCGCTGACGACATCGAACATGCACGCTGGCTCGCGCGTGCGTTCGCCGACCCGCGCTATGTGACCGTCGGCGACCGCCCACTCTTCCTCATCTACCGTCCGCTCGACCTACCGGATCCCGCGAGGACTGCGGACACGATCCGCCATGAGGCGGTGCGCGCCGGCGTGGCCGAGCCGTTGCTGCTCGGCATCACCTCGTTCGCGGATCGCGACTTCCGCGAGGTGGGTTTCGACGGCACCGTCGACTTCGAGCCTGCGTTCGTCGCGGTTCCGGGATTCGGCGAGAGCGAGGGGCTCGCGACTTACGACTACGAGACAACGACGAAGGCGATGAGCGCTCGTCACCGAGAGTTCCCGTTCCACCCGTGCGTGATGGTCGGATGGGACAACACTCCGAGGCGCGGAGACCAGGGGGTCGTCTTTACCGACCAGTCACCCATCCAATTCGAGACCCGGTTGCGGTGTGCGATCGATCGGATCCAAGATCGCGAGCCCGACGAGCGGTTCGTGTTCATCAACGCATGGAATGAATGGGCCGAGGGGAATCACCTCGAACCGGACCAACGCGATGGCCTCGCCTACCTCGAAGCAGTCGACCGCGCGACGACTCCGACGTCCGCGTCCATCGTGCAGGGATCAGGAGTAGCGAGGACCCAGACCGGCCCGCCGATGGCCGCGCCCAGGGGAGGGCGCGCCACTGCTCCGATCGTCGTCTTTGGAGCACCTCGATCGGGCACGACCTACGTGCAACATCTTCTGAATGCACACCCGGACGTCTTCATCAGCCACGAGACCCGCGTCCTCGCCTGGCTCCACGCCGCGATCGAGACCCTGCCCCGCGACGACCAGTTCGTCGTGACCGAGCGCGATCGATTCATCACACATCTCAAGACCGGACTCGCCGACGTCATCAGGGACTTCTACGAGGAGCTGAGTCCCTCGACCATGTACTGGGGCGACAAGAACCCCCACTACGCGGACCCCGCCAACCTCGGGTGTCTTGCGCTCATCGCCGAGCTCTTCCCCGGTACGCGGTTCATCAACATCGTCCGAGATGGTCGGGACGTCGTGACGTCGTTGTTGCGCAGACGGCACGAGAACGGAGATCCGTGGGTCGACTTCGACGAAGCACACCGCACCTGGGAGTCCCACGTCGAGATCGGTCGCGGGTTTGGTGCCCGTCAGGAGAGCGATGCCTACTTCGAGATCCAGTACGAGGATCTCGTCGCAGACGATGTCGCGGCGGCGCGCGACCTGTTCGAGTTCCTCAAGATCGACCTGGCTCCCGAGGTCGTCGAGTTCTGCCGCCAACAGGCTGTCGAACGCACACCGCTCAGCTCGCCGACCCGCGAGCAGGTCGGGACCCAGACCGGGTCGGACTGGTCCGATGTGCTCACCCTCGACGAACAGCTCCGAAGCCTCGACCTCCTCGGTGATCGGCTCGTTCGGCTCGGATACGAGTCGGCGGAGAGCCTCGACGCGACTCGAACGGCGATCGCAGCGAGCAAGAGCCGAGGCGAAGAAGCGCACTCGGGAGCAGAGAAGCCGACGTCCCTCGCCGACCGTCCACGTCGCCTGAACTGGGGTTGCGGGTCGGTCGGTGAGCCCGGCTGGATCAACTCGGATCTCCACGACGGTCCCAACATCGACATCGCATGCGACATCCGCGACGGGCTCCCCATCGAGGACGAATCGATGGACTACATCGTGAGCATCCACGCACTCCCGATGATCCCCTACCCCGATCTCGTCCCGGTCCTCCAAGAGCTGCGCCGGATGCTCGAGCCGGGTGGCACCCTCCGATTGTCGCTCCCCGACCTCGATCGAGGGATCGCCGC
>JANOWV010000437.1:0-4893 GCA_031418075.1 Actinomycetes bacterium | reverse complement strand
TGGCGCGCAACGACGCCTTGAGCCAGCTCACCCTGGTGCCGGGAGCGAACGACCCCAACCAGGACTTCGGGTTCTTGGGTACCGGCTCCATCGGACGGGTGATCTTCCGCGACGACAACTCGAACGGTCTTCCCGACACGGGCGAAGGCATCGCGGGCGTGACCGTGAACGCGACTTGGGCCGGACCCGACGGGGTGCTCGGCAACAGCGACGACCACACCTACTCTGGGATCACCGACGAGAACGGTCAGTACACCGTGGGGAACCTTCCCGGCGGCGACTACCGGGTCGACGTGCAGGTCGACACGCTCCCGCCGGGCTCGACGAACATCGTCGATCCCGACGGCGGCAACGACAGCTCGTCGCTGCTCACCCTCGGGGCCTCGGAAGCCAACGTCGACCAGAACTTCGGCTACCTCGTGCCGGCAGTGCCCGGCGCGCTTGCGCTCACCGGGTCCTCGGGGCTGTCGATGCTCTCGCTCTCCGGGATCGTCCTTCTCGGTGCGGGAATCTCCCTGGTCGTGAGCCCCTGGCTCCGCGGCAAGGTGACGGCCCTGCTCGAACGGCGGAGGCCGCAGTCGATCGGCTGATCAGCTCCCCATTCGCCGCAGCCGTCCGCTGACACAGGTCGCGAACCGTTCGGCACTCTCCGGTGCGGTCGCGACGAAGAACGACGGTTCCGCGAGCTCGAGCTCGAGGACACGGGGCATGCCGTCGGTATCGGTGACGAGGTCCACCCGCGCGTAGAGCAGGTCGGGAGGCGACGCCGCGATCGCGGCATCGGCGACCCTCCGCTCGTCGTCGGACGGTATGCGGGGAGCGATCTCCTCGGGCGCGAAGAACTCGTCAGTAGCGGGCGCGTCGGCGTGCAGGATCGGTCCCTTGCGGAAGGCGTGGCTGAACGCGCCGTCGAAGTACACCAGCCCGGTCTCACCGAGGGTGTCGACGGCCTCGAGGTAGGGCTGGAGCATCACCGAGCGGCCCGCATCGACGAGCGAGGTGGCGTGGCGCATGGCGGCATCGACGGTCGTGTGTCGGATGGTGTCCTTGGACCCGGCTGACACGACCGGCTTCACCACGATGTCGCCGACGATGTCGTCCACATTCGGGAGCTTCTCGCCAGGCTCCCCGAACCACGTGGGGACGACAGGGACGCGGAAGGCCGCGAGGTCGGCCAGATAGTGCTTGTCCGAGCTCCATCGGACCACGCTCGGCGGGTTGAGCACCGAGGTGGCCGCGGCGGTGTGGTCGAGCCAGGCGAGGAATTCGTCGTATCGAGGGACGTAGTCCCACGGGGAGCGCAGCACTGCGAGTCGGAACGACGCCCAGTCCACGTCGGGGTCGTCCCAGCATTCGGCGGTGGCATCGACGTCGTGTGCGCCGAGCGCGTCGAGCAGCGGCGCGAGGTCGGCGTCCGTCGGCTCGGCGATCCTGGCGGTGACGAGCGCGACATCGGGCACCGGCGCACGGTACTCGGACCCCCGCATAGGGTGCGCGTCATGTCAGAGATCTCCGATGCCCGACTCGATGCCGCGGCGGCGCTGCGCGAGCTGGCGAACGCGTTCGTGGCGCACGAGGCCGACGACGGGACGCTCGCGAACGTGCGCGACACCGCGCGGGCACTGCTCCCCGACGTGACGAGCGGTGCCCGACGCGAGCGCGTGCCGCCCGAGTTCGGTGAGATCGCTGCCGGCGTGCCGGTCGGCGACGCGGCTCGACGTCACGCGATGGCAGATCGCGCGGTCGCGGGGCCCGCGAACCCGACTGCCGTCGAGATCGAGAGCACACGCGACGGTGCAGACGTGGTCGCGTTGGTGCGCTTCGGCAAGGCCTTCGAAGGTGCACCAGGACGGGTGCACGGCGGGATGGTCGGCGCGGTGTTCGACGACGTCACGGGGTTCGTCCTGGCCTACGTGGGCAAACCGGGCTTCACCGGACGGCTCACGGTGACCTATCGCGCGCCCGTGCCGATCGAGACCACCATCGAGTTCCGGGCCCGACTGCGCGAGGAGTCCGGACGCAAGCTCGTGGTCGACGGCGAGGCCAGGCTCGACGGGAAGCTCCTCGCCACGGCCGATGCGATGTTCATCCTCGTGGATCCGAAGCACTTCGCGACCGACGCCGCCGAGCTCCTGGCCCGCGTCACGCCGCCCACCGCTTCTTGATGCAGTGCCGACCCGACTCCGGGCGGTTGAGCAACGCGGGTCGGTGTCACCAGGCCGCGGCGTCGACTCCCGGGGCGGGAGGCGGACTGTCCCACCACGGGGCGGTCCCGCTCACGGTCCCGACCGCGCGTACGTGCGTGATGCTGCCGGCATGGGTGTCGTCGTCGACGAGCAGGTCGGTGAGCTCCTCTGGTTCCGGAGCGGGCGTGCCGAGGGCGTCGATGCGGCCGTGCTGGTCGAGCCACGCGGCGGTCCGGGCCAACGAGACCTGCACGTGCCACGTGCCGCCGTCGCGCGCCTGACGTCGTCGCGCCGCGAGCGCACCCAGCGCCGCGAGCCACCCGGTGCCGTGGTCGAGGAGCTGACAGGGGAGGGCGACCGGTCGGGCGACCCCGCACGCCTGGGCCTGCTCGTGCGCGATCCCGGCTGCGAGCTGGACGAGGCTGTCGAACCCACGGCGCGCCGACCAGGGACCGGACTGCCCGTAGGCACTCAACGAGACGACGACGACACCTGGCACGAGGCGGGCGAGGTCGTCGACACCGAACCCGCGCCCGGCGAGCGCGCCCGGGCGGTACGACTGGACGATGACGTCGGCGTCGCGCGCGAGCGAAGTGAAGGTTGCCCGCCCATCGTCGGTGCGCAGGTCGATGTCGCACCACCGTTTTCCGAACCCGGTGTCGAGGTCGAGGACCGAGAAGGTGGGGAGGTGGGAGGCTCCGACGCGAAGGACGTCGGCGCCGTGCGAAGCGAGCACCCGTCCGCAGACCGGACCCGCGATCACTCGAGTGCAGTCGAGGACCCGGAGCCCGCTGAGCGGCCGTTCGCCAGGGGTCACCGGGCGGGGATCGCCGGGGCCGATCCGGTCGATCGCGATGAGCGGCAGCGTGGCCACGGCACTTCCCTGCGGATGGCGGTGCCAGTCGGCCAGGGGACGGAGCGCCGACGCGCACCCTCCCGCGTCGGTGACCGACTCGACGAGCGCATCGCTTGCGAGGCCCGCCACGGTCTCGGTGACGGTCGCCCGGTCGGCGTCGGCGTCGGCATCGGGGTCCAGGCCGAGGGCGCGTAGTACGGCGCGCTGGTGGTGCGGGAAGTTGCAGTGCAGCCGGGCCCATCCATCTGCCGTCGTGTAGTCGCCCGACAGGTCGGCCCACAGCGTCGGTGTCGCCCCCTTGATGCGGAGCAGCTGCTCGCTGCGGAACGCGGTGGCCGCTTCGCGCACGTCGGTGTGCACCGCGGGAGCCGGCCCACCCCGGTCGTGCCACGTTGCGGCCACCGCCAGCGTGGTCGCGCCCACGACACCGGCCGCAGCACTCCCAACCCGGAAGATCGATGACAACACCGGGTCGTCGCCCTCGATCGCAAGTGCGTGGAGGAGCCCCGGTTCGAGGCCGAGGTCACGCCAGAGCCCCGCGGCCGACGCGGTCGGCGTGACCGACATCACGACTGGCGGAACGCCGGGCTCCCCGAGTCGGCCGGGACCTCGTCGAGCGGTTGTGCCACCTCGTCGACGAGCGGGCCGATGCGGGCCGCGAACGGCGCGAGCGCGTCCAGATCGAAGTCGTACACGCCTGCGGCGGTCCTGCTCGTGACCTGACGCACGTCGTCAGCCTCCCAGTCGGAGAAGGCGTGGCGCAGTCCCTGGGTCGTGTACGGGTAGGTGCTCTCGTGGTGCGGGTAGTCGCTCCCCCACATCACGCGGTCGAGCCCGAGCTTGCGCATCGCCCGCGCTTCTCCTGGGCTGGGGAAGCTGACCCCGACGTAGCAGTTACGCGCGAAGTACTCGGACGGCCGCATCGGGAGGATCTGGTCCTCGGAGTAGTTGATCTCACCGATGCGTCCGGTCTGCATCTGTGCGTGGAACGCATCGAGTCCCGCCAACATGGGGGCGATCCACGCGCACCCCTGCTCTGTCATCACGAATGTGAGTCGCGGGTGGCGCTCGAACACACCGCCGATGATGAAGTGCGCCAACGGTCGGTGCGAGTACCACTGGGTCTCGGCGATCCAGAGGAACATCGAGAACGAGTGCTTTCCGTAGTCGGGCGATCCCTGGCCCGAATGGTGCGTGAGGGGGACGCCGAGATCGGCGCAGGCCGACCACAGCGGGTCGTAGATCGGGTCGAACAGCGGCGGGAGGTCGGAGTCGTCGGGACGACCGGGGAGCAGCGCACCACCGCGCAGGCCGTGCTCCTTGATGTACGTCACGTCGGCGATGGCCTCGTCGACGTCGTTGAGGAAGATCTGCCCGACGCCGGCTCGCCGTTCCGGTGCCTCCGAGCAGAAGTCGGCGAGCCAACGGTTGTGGGCGCGGATACCGGCGAGGCGAAGTCGGAACTCCTCGGCGTTCGGCGGGCGGGCGATCACTGCACCCGTCGGGAAGAACGGCGGCACCGTATTGGGGAACAGCACCTCGGCGACGGTGCCGTCGGACTCCTGCTCTTGCCAGCGCCGTGCACCGTTCCAGTTCTGATCGCGCTTCTTGCCGTGCAGGTCGCGGAACGGGTTCTTGTATCGATCACGCCACGCGTCGAACTCGTCGCGGTACTCGGGGTCGAGGTACTCGCGGTATTGCTCGTGGTTAGCGCCCGCGTGGGTGTCGGCGGAGATGAGCAGGTAGCGGTCGTCGGCGCTCATGGGGCGGAGCCGATCAGTCCTCGAGCTTGAACACGCGCAGCGCGTTCTCGCGGAGGAACATCGGCCACACGTGGTCGCGGAAGGCGAC
>JANOWV010000436.1:0-2792 GCA_031418075.1 Actinomycetes bacterium | reverse complement strand
GGCGCATCTCGGCGCGGGTCTCGTCGGTGATGATGCGCGGGCCGCGGGTCATGTCGCCGTATTCGGCCGTGTCGGAGATCGAGTACCGCATGTTCGTGATGCCGCCCTCGTAGATGAGGTCGACGATCAGCTTCACTTCGTGCAAGGTCTCGAAGTACGCCGACTCGGGCTGGTAGCCGGCATCGACGAGTGTGTCGTACCCCGCCTTGATGAGTTCGACGACGCCGCCACACAGCACCGTCTGCTCACCGAAGAGGTCGGTCTCGGTCTCTTCTTCGAAGGTGGTGTCGAGCACCCCGGCGCGCGTCGCGCCGACGGCGCGCGCGTACGCGAGCGCCGTCTCTTTGGCCTTGCCGGTCTCGTCAGCCGAGATCGCGACGAGCGCGGGAACGCCGCCGCCCTCCTCGAAGGTCCGTCGGACGAGATGGCCCGGGCCCTTCGGAGCGATCATCCAGACGTCGACGCCCTTCGGCGGACGGATCTGTCCGAAGTGGATGTTGAAGCCGTGCGCGAACGCGAGCGAGTCCCGCTCGTCGAGGTTCGGCGCGATGTCGCTCTCGTAGACGCTCGCCTGCTCGGTATCGGGGAGCAGCACCATGATCACGTCGGCTTCCTTGCATGCCTCGGCGGTGGTCAGCACCCGCAGCCCCGCGGCTTCGGCTTTCGCCCAGGATCCTGAGCCTTCGCGCAGGCCGACTCGGACGTCGACGCCCGACTCCTTGAGGTTCAGCGCGTGGGCATGACCCTGGGAGCCGTACCCCAGGACCGCGATCTTGCGCCCTTCGAGGTGGGCCAGATCGGCATCGGCGTCGTAGTAGATCGTCGCGGGCATCGTGTGCTCTCTTCTCTCTCTCGTGCGTTCAGCGCTTTGGCGTCGGGCAAGTGTCGTGGAGACACCCTGAGCGACGCCAAAAGGGTAATCAGCCGGTGCGGTTCTTGACGGCTCGGAGTCGCCCGGCACGGCGGGTGAGCTTGGGCAGGGCGATCCGACCTGTCCGCTGGAGCTCGACGATCCCGAACGGCGCGAGCAGATCGGACATCGCGTCGAGCTTCTCGGGCCGGCCGGCCACCAGGATCGTGATCGACTCGAAGCCGACATCCTCGATGCGGGCTTCGAAGATCGCCGCCAGCTCAGTGATCTGCGAGCGCGCCTCGGATGACGCCTTCACCGTCACGAGCATCAGCTCGCGCTCGACGGCTTCCGACGGTGCGAGCTCCATGATCTTGATCACCGGGATCAGCTTGTTCAGCTGCTTGGTGACCTGCTCGAGCGGAGCGGAGTCGGCATCGACGACGATCGTCATCCGGCTGTAGCGCTCGTCCTCGGTCGGCGAGACCGCGAGCGACACGATGTTGAACCCACGGCGGGCGAACAGTCCGGACACGCGTGTGAGCACGCCGAACTTGTTCTCGACGAGGACCGACAGGATGTGGTGCTGGGGAGTGTCCATGACTCAGCGCGCTCCTCTCGTGTCGTGGGCCGGGTCGAGGATGATGTCGTCGTTGGTCGTCCCGGGAGCGACCATCGGGTACACCTTCTCCCGGTAGTCGGTACGGAAGTCGATCACGACCGGACGGTCGTCGATCGAGTTGGCCTTCTCGATCGTGGGGACGACGTCCTCGGGGTTATCGACGCGGAAGCCGATGCCACCCATCGCCTCGGTCCACTTCACGTAGTCCGGCAGGTCAGGCGACAGGTACACCTCGCTGTAGCGCTCCTCGTAGAAGAGCTCCTGCCACTGACGCACCATGCCGAGATACGCGTTGTTGAGGATCGCGATCTTCACCGGGATCCGCTCCGCGCTCGCGGTGACGATCTCCTGCGCCGTCATCTGGAAGCAGCCGTCGCCGTCGATCGCCCACACGAGCTTCTCTGGCTTGCCGACCTTCGCGCCGATCGCCGCCGGCACCGCAAAGCCCATGGTGCCGAGCCCACCCGAGTTCACCCACGTGTACGGGTGGTTGAACTTCCATCGCTGCGACGTCCACATCTGGTGCTGGCCGACGCCCGAGGCGACGATCGTGTCGTCGGGTGTGTTGTCGCGCAGCATGTCGATGCAGAACTGTGGCTTGAGGGGGCCGTCGTCGAACTGCTCGTAGTGGAGCGGGTGCTGCTCCTGCCACTCCTTCAGCTGGCGGTGCCACCCGTCGAGCGACGGCCAGCGTGCCGGCCCACCATCTTCGGATTCGGGCTTGGCCCGGTCGGTCTGGATCGCCTTCACCATCTCGGTGATGACGTGCCGACAGTCGCCCACGATCGGCACGTCGGGGCGCCGGACCTTGCCGAGCTCGGCCGGGTCGATGTCGAGGTGGATGACCTTGGCGTCGGGGGCGAAGCCGTCGAGCTTCCCGGTCACCCGGTCGTCGAAGCGCGAGCCGAGCGCGATCAGGAGATCGGACTTCTGCATCGCAGTGACCGCGGTGTAGTTGCCGTGCATCCCGGGCATCCCGAGCGCGAGCTCGTGGTCGTCGGGGAAAGCGCCACGCGCCATGAGCGTGGTGACCACCGGGAACCCGGTGAGCTCGGCGAGCTCGCGCAGCACCTCGGCCGCTCGCGCCTTGAGGATGCCGCCACCGGCGTAGATCACCGGGCGATGCGCTTCACCCATCAGGCGCGCCGCGTCCTTGATCTGCTTGGGGTGACCCTTGAGGGTCGGCTTGTACCCCGGGAGGTCGACCCCGTCGGGCCAGTACCAGTCCATCTCCTGGTTGGCGATGTCCTTGGGCAGGTCCACGAGCACCGGTCCGGGGCGCCCCGTCGTCGCGACGTGGAACGCCTCGCGCACGATCTT
>JANOWV010000435.1:0-1737 GCA_031418075.1 Actinomycetes bacterium | reverse complement strand
TGGAACAGGAGCGGTTCCTCGGCGTCGATCAGGAACTGGTTGAAGCAGAAGTTCGCTTCGGCAACATGCGTCGACAGCCGGTAGATCCCGTCGGCGATCTCATCGACTCTGGTCTCCATGGTGCGGCCATTTCCTGGTCCTCGAGAACGGAATGACGTCGGTCGAGGCGCCACCCATCGGGCGGTAGCGTGCCCGTCGTGACGTCCTCCGG
Organism: Actinomycetes bacterium; assembly: GCA_031418075.1. Classification (GTDB taxonomy): domain Bacteria; phylum Actinomycetota; class Acidimicrobiia; order IMCC26256; family PALSA-555; genus DASUAO01. The sequence goes on along the minus strand of JANOWV010000435.1, from coordinate 1,526 downwards.
CGAGCATATGGCAGTGGTGTTCGATCTCGGCGGGGTAGTCATGCCGTCGCCGCTCGATGCCTTCCGCGCGTACGAGGCCGCGACCGGTCTCCCGCACCGGTTCCTCAGCGAAGTCGTGGTCCAGACCGGTGACGACGGCGCGTGGTCGCGCCTCGAGCGCGGCGAGCTGTCGATGACCGAGTTCGCCGACGAGTTCGAAGCCGAGTGCTCGGCCGCGGGTCACGCGGTCGTCGTCGACGAGCTGTTCGCTGAGGTCCACGCCAACTCCGGACCGCGTCCCGAGATGCTCACCGCGATCGCACGCATCCGCACCGAGGGGCTCAAGACGGCGGCCCTCACCAACAACTGGCGCCCCGACGACAGCGACGAGACCGTCGGGAGCCGCACGCCCGTCTTCGCAGATCTGTTCGACGTGATCGTCGAGTCGGCGATCGAAGGGCTCCGCAAGCCGGATCCCCGCATCTACGAGCTGACGTGCTCCCGCCTCGGGGTCGCGCCGACCGAGGCCGTCTTCCTCGACGACCTGGGGGTGAACCTCAAGTCGGCACGCGCGCTCGGGATGACCACGATCAAGGTGGGTGACCCCACCACGGCGCTCGCCGAGCTCGCGTCGGTGCTCGGGTTCTCCCTCGGAGCAACCTGATCGTGGACCTCCTCCTCATCCGCCACGCCGAGCCGGTTCGCATCGCCGCGGGCGAGGTCGACGGGCCGGCCAACCCGGGGCTCACGGACCGGGGCGCCGATCAGGCCGCCCGGCTCGCCGACTGGCTGCGCAATGAGCACGTCGACGAGATCATCGCGAGCCCGCTGCGCCGCGCCCGCGAGACCGCCGCACCGCTGGCGGAGGTCCTCGGACTCGACGTGGTGATCGACGAGGGTGTCTCGGAGTACGACGCCGACTCCCCCGAGTACATCCCCATCGAGGAGCTGCGTGCGCTGAAGGACGATCGTTGGCAGGCGACGATCGAGGGCCGCTGGGAAGACGCCGATGGTGTCGACCCGGCGGTGTTCCAGAAGGTCGTCGTGCCCGCGATGGATGCGATCGTGCACCGTTCGCCGAGCCGGACCGTTGCCGTGGTGTGCCATGGCGGCGTGATCAACGTGTACCTCGCCCATGTGCTCGGCATCGACCGGCACCTCTGGTTCCACCCTGAGTACACCTCGATCTCGAGGGTGCGGTCGGCGCGCTCGGGCGCGCGGAGTGTGGCGAGCCTAAACGAGATCGCGCATCTGCTCGGGCGACGCGACGAAGCCGCCGGATGAGCGAGCCGGTACGCATCGAGCGCGACGACTCCGTCGTCGTCGTGACGATCGACCGGGCCGAACGCCGGAACGCGGTCGACGGCGAGACCGCGGTTGCGCTCGCCGATGCGTTCCGGACGTTCGAGTCCGACGACACGCTCGCTGTCGCCGTGCTCACGGGCGCCGGGGGGACGTTCTGCGCCGGCGCGGACCTCAAGGCGATCATCGCCGGGGGCGCGAACCGCGTCACGCCGTTCCCCGCACCCGGCGAGCCCGATGGGGAC
>JANOWV010000434.1:0-14205 GCA_031418075.1 Actinomycetes bacterium | reverse complement strand
CCTGACCTGCGTGGCCTGACCTGCGTGGCCTGACCTGCGTGGCCTGACCTGCGTGGCCTGACCTGCGTGGCCTGACCTCCATGCCCTGGTCTGCGTGGCCTGACCTGCATGCCCTGGTCTGCGCGGGTTTGACCTCGCAGGGTGAGATAGATCACACTCTGCGTGGGCGAGCGGTCGGGGACCTCCCCGGCACCGAAGCGGAGCGCGCATGCTGGGAGGCACCACACAGGTCGACGTCGGCCTGATCGACGCGGGCCAGATCGACGCGGGCCAGATCGATGACGACGTCGCGCGTGCCACTGGCGGCGCCCGATGGGTCCGCCGGTGGGACGGCTGGGCGCACTGGCAGCTCACGTTCGGCATGCTCGTGCTGGCAGCCTCGGTGGTCGCCGTCGATGTCGCGACCGCATGGGCGGGATGGAACCTCGGGTACGTGGGTCGGTTCCCGGTCTCGGTCGCGTTGCCGGGTGCGATCGTCCTCGCGTTGCGCATCGGTGCGCGCGCGGCTGGGTGGTCGGGCGCGTCCCTCCTCCGCTGGCGGGAGTTCGTCGTGGGCGCCGCGGTCCTCGTCCCCCTCGTGGTCACCGGATACGTCGGCCATGCGGGGACCTCCGAGGACGCGGCGGGCCTGCTCGTCGCAGCGTTCGGCGAAGAGCTCGTCTACCGATTCGCGCTCCTGCTGCTCGTGGGCGCGGCCACGGCACGCCTGCTCGGGCGCGACTGGCGCCACCCGGCCCGTTGGGGCAACGGCTCGGGCGCCGTGGCGCTCGTGGTCGCCGGGGTCGTCTTCAGCCTGCTGCCGGGCCACGTCGCGCAGATGCACGCCGCGATCTCGACCCTCCCGTTCCTCAGCCTCTCGCTGGTGCTCGGGTGGGCGGTCCTGCGCACGGGCGCACTCTGGCCCGTGATCGTCACCCATGTCGTCCTCAACCTCGCGACCTTCGCGGCAGCTGCGGGCGGGATCGCCGGGTCCACTCGCGTGGTGATCTGCATGACGGCACTCATCGGGCTCCTGGTGGGCGCCGACGTCGCGGGCCGACGGGCCGGGAGCCTGCGTCCGATCCCCACCACGATCGATCTCACCGCGGTCTCGGGCGGCTCGTAGCGCGCGTGTGCGCCCGGCGGCACTTCGCACCCGGCAGGCGTTTGCGCGAGGATCAGCGCTCGTACCCACGACCCAGAAGCCAGGAGCCACGCCGATGCCCGACCTCGGAGACCTCGTCGACGACGCCAAGAAGCTCGTCGGCGGCCACTCGTCGGAGATCAAGGACGGGATCGACACGGTCGCCGACCTCGTCGGTGACAAGGTCGGGAAGGACACCCGCGCCAAGGTGGAGGACGTCGCCGGCACCGCCAAGGGGCTTGTCGACGATGTCGCGGGGAAGCCGGCCAAGAAGTCCAAGAAGTCCAAGAAGGCGAAGAAGCAGTAGCCGCAACAGGTTCCGCGAGCACGGGGACCCCCGTCTAGGCTCGTCGCATGGCGGTTCGGGGAAACCTCAATCGAACGTTCACGCGCCACGCGGAGCGCGACTCGGGCGAGGTGGTGCGGGAGTTCGACCTCCGCTCCGCCGCTGCGGTGCTCGCCGCGTTCGTCGGAGCGATCTTCCTCGTCTTCTACCTGCTGGCGTTCCTCCCGTGGTTGTTGTCCAACGGGATGACCGCCGCGGTCGAAGGGATGATGCACCAGGTCGGCTTCGACACCTTCAACGCGAACACCTTGGGAGACTGGATCCTCGTCCTCTTCATCGGTGCCGTGTTCACCGCGTTCATCGTCGCGATCGTGGTCGCCATCCTGAAGCTCTACAACGTGCTGTCGAGCAGCACGGGAATGGGCTTCAGCTTCGCCGGTGAGATCGACGGCGGGGATGAGCGACGTCAGATCGAGGCATCGCCGTCGAAGAAGACCTCGACGGCGAAGAAGGCCGCCACCAAGCGTGCGGGCACCAAGCGCGCGGCCACGAAGCGCCCATCGTCGGGGTCCGGGTCGCGCGCCACCAAGCGCACCCGCTGACCGGGCGTTTCCACCCGCGAGCATCGTGGGAGCCCGGCTCCGCGACCACCCTGCGCTTCTCGTCATCTCGGGAGTCCTCCCCGCGCTCGAGGCCACGCTCATCGTCTCGCTCGGGCCGGCATCGGCCGGGCCGCTCGCGCCGCAGGTCGTCGCGCCGGCGCCGTTCGGCGTCTTCCACGACCTCCGGTGGCTACTCGTGTACCACTGGTCGTGGGTCGCGTTCGTGGTCCTCGCGCTCGCGATGCTCGCGGTCCGGGCGACGCTGGACGTGACGCTCGTCCGCGCCGCGTGGCCTCGCGACCTCGCTCGACCGGATCGGGGCACCGCGCTCCGGCACGCGATTGCGTTCACCGCGGTGCAGGCGGTCGTGCTCTTCCCCTTCGCGGTGCTCACCTTCGCGATGGCGGTCACCTCGCTCTCGTGGTTGTTCTTCGTCGCGGTTCCGGTGCTCGTCATGATCGCGGTGCTCGTGCACCAAGGGGAGGTGGCCCGGCAGTGGTGGCGTGATCGCCCGACGTCCGCCACGGTCCTCGCAACCCTCATGGCCTTCGCCGCACTGTCGATCGGCGGCGCGCTCGTCGTTGCGGTGCCGCGCGCCGTCATCCCCGTCATCGCTGCGCTCGGTGGGGTCGCGATGGCCGCCTGCAGACTGCGGATCGTCGACGCGCTGGCGCGCCGGGCGACCGTCGACCCACCCGACTCGCGGCGACGCCGACCGTTCGCGCTGGTCGGCCTCGCGGCAGTCCTGGCGCTGGTCGTCGGCGGGACGGGGATCGGCTTCGCCGTCGCGGTAGCCGTGGAGGGCGGCCGGTCTGCGTTGCCGGAGGTTCCGGCAGCAGCGTCCGGGTCGCCGGTCCTGGTCGTCAAGGGCTTCAACTCGCGATGGGAAGGTGTGACCCGCCGCTGGGTTCGAGGTGTCCACCGCATCCGGCGGTTCTCCTACGAGGGGCTCGATCGAGACGGTGCTCCCTTGCCCTACGACCGGGTGGCTACGCACCGCGGGCTTCCCGAGCTCGCGCGGGAGATGCGCCGTCAGGTCACGGAATTTCACGACGCGAGCGGTGCTGCAGTGAGCATCGTGGCCGAGAGTGAGGGTGCGCTGGTCGCCCAGACCTATCTCGCGTCGACACCGGACGCGCCGGTCGACGCGGTCGTGCTCCTGAGCCCGCTGGACGCCCCGGGACGGGTCTTCTACCCGGCACGGGGCGACGACGGTTGGGGTGTGGTCTCGGGCTCGGTGATCGGTGGTCTCGCCGCGATCGTCGGTGCGGTCGGACCCGTCGATGTCTCGGCCGACACGCCGCTCTTCCGGTCGATCGTCGACCGGGGGCCGTCGCTCGGCGCATTGCTCGCGTGTCCTGCGCCGGGTATCCGCGGCTACGCGGTCCTCCCGCTCGACGCCGGGATCGCAGCCCCCGCGCCCACCGACATCGGCTACCGGTACGAGGTCGTGCCCGCGTTCCACGGAGGGCTGCTCGGGGATGCGACGACGGCGCGGCACGTCGAACGCGTGCTCTCGGGCGGGCCCGTGCCGGAGGGCTCGAGCTCGTGGCGGGCGATCGGCGACAGCGTAGGTGCGTTCGCTGCGCCCTGGCAGGCTCCCGACCTCGAGGCCTCGGTCCTCGACGAGTGGCGCGACCTCCCTGATGCGCCCGGGTGCAACAACGTGCGTCGCTCCCTGCGGACGTGGGTGAACCACGCGCCCGCACACCGAGACGGATCTGGCGTCAGAACAGGAAGCGGCTGATCGCCTCGACGACGCACGCCGGCTTGTCGCCGCCTTCGACCTCGACCGTGTTGCGCGTCGTCACCTGCACGCCGCCGGTCACGTCGGTCACCTCGATGATCTCGCACCCCATCCTGATACGTGCGTCGACCGGGACCGGTGCAGGGAAGCGCACCTTGTTCGCTCCGTAGTTCACGCCTGACGACGCGCTGGGGACTTGGAGCAGCTCCGGTAGGAACAGGTTCGTGATCGACAGCGTGAGGTACCCGTGCGCGATCGTCGTCCCGAACGGGCCCGTCTTCGCTCGTTCCGGATCCACGTGGATCCACTGATGGTCGCCGGTGGCGTCGGCGAACGTGTCGATGCGGGCCTGGTCGATCGTGATCCAGTCGCTGAAGCCGAGATGGGTGCCGACGCCGTCGCGCAGCTCGTCGGCGGAGTGGAACACCTGTCGTGCTCGTGCCATGGCGGCATCGTAGGAGTCCGGCGCCTGCGATTACGCTCCGAGCCCGGTGGACCTGCGCTTCTCCGACATCGACGAGGCCTTTCGGGCCGAGGCGCGCGCGTGGCTCACCGAACAGCTCACCGGCGAGTTCTCGGGCGTGCGGGGCCGGGGTGGGCCAGGCGACGAGCACGAGCTGGTCGAGGAGCGGACCGCCTGGGAGCGAACGCTCGGCGCAGCCGGGTGGATCGGTATCGGATGGCCTACCGAGTACGGCGGTCGAGGTCTCTCGCTCACCCAGCAGGTGATCTTCTACGAGGAGTACGCGCGGGCACACGGCCCGGGGCGGGTGGGGATCGTCGGCGAGGGCCTGCTCGGGCCCACGCTCATCGCGTTCGGGACCGATGTGCAGAAGCGCCGGTTCCTCCCCGGCATCCTCGGCGGCACCGAGATCTGGTGCCAGGGCTACTCGGAGCCGAATGCCGGCTCCGACCTCGCCAACGTGGCCACCCGCGCGACTCGTGACGGCGACGACTGGGTGATCGACGGCCAGAAGGTGTGGACGTCGCTCGCGACCTGGGCCGACTGGTGCTTCGTCCTGTGCCGCACGGATCGGGACGCGCCGAAGCACAAGGGCATCTCGTACCTCCTGGTCGAGATGGACCAGCCGGGAGTCGAGATCCGCCCGATCGCCCAGATCACCGGTACGTCGGAGTTCAACGAGGTCTTCTTCGACAGCGCGCGCACCGCGGTCGCGAACATCGTGGGCGAGGTGAACGACGGATGGAGAGTCGCGATGGGGACGCTCGCGTTCGAGCGCGGTGCCTCGACCCTCGGTCAGCAGCTCGACTTCGAGAACGAGCTGCACGCGATCCTCGAGGTCGCCAGGAAGCGGGGAAGTGGCGACGACGCGGTGATGCGCCAACGACTCGCTGACACCTGGATCGCGCTGCGAGTCATGCGTTACAACGCGTTGCGCTCGATGAGCGCGCTCGAGCAGGGCGAGATGACCGCACTCACGAGCGTGCACAAGCTCTACTGGGCGACGCTGCACCGGTCGATGGGCGAGCTTGCGCTCGACGTGCTCGGCCCCGACGCCGAGATCGGGAACGCTGCACCGTACGACCTCACGCCGTTTCAACGCCTGTTCCTCTACTCGCGGGCTGACACGATCTACGGCGGTGCGAACGAGATCCAGCGCAATGTGATCGGGGAACGTGCCCTGGGGCTGCCGAAGGAGCCGAGATGACGGAACGTCGCGCGACACCATCCTCCGCGGGGCCACCGCCCGAGCCGGGCCCACACGCACTGCTCGAGGACAAGACCGTGGTGATTACGGCGGCAGCCGGCACGGGCATCGGGTTCGCCACGGCGAAGCGCGCGGTGGAGGAAGGTGCACGCGTCGTGATCAGCGATCACCACGAGCGTCGGCTCGGTGAAGCGGCCGAGCAGCTGACGGCGATCTCGGGGATCGTGCCCGTGTCGGTGGTGTGCGACGTGACGGTGGAGTCGCAGGTGCAGGCGCTGGTCGCCGCGGCGATCGACGCGCATGGTGCCATCGATGTCATGGTGAACAACGCGGGCCTCGGTGGCACGGTCGACCTCGTGGACATGTCCGACGAGCAGTGGCACCAGGTCCTCGACGTGACCCTCAACGGGACGTTCCGCTGCACGCGCGCGGCGCTACGCCACATGACCGAACGCGGCTGCGGTGTCGTGGTGAACAACGCGTCGGTGCTCGGCTGGCGGGCCCAGCGCGGCCAGGCGCACTACGCCGCGGCGAAGGCTGGGGTCATGGCGCTCACCCGGTGCGCGGCGGTGGAGGCGGCTCCGCACGGGGTGCGGGTGAACGCGGTCGCGCCGAGCCTCGCGATGCATCCGTTCCTCGCCAAGGTCACGAGCGATGAGCTGCTCGACGAGCTGACCGAGCGGGAGGCGTTCGGCCGGGCCGCCGAGCCGTGGGAGATCGCCAACGTCGTGGTGTTCCTCGCGAGCGACTACTCCTCGTACATGACCGGCGAAGTGGTCTCCGTGAGCAGCCAGCACGCCTGACTCCTCGCGGCACGCCGGAGAGCACCAGAATCGACAAGCGCTCGGCCAGACTGGCGGGATGAGCGAGTGGCTCGTCCCCGTCTCCCGATGGGTGCGCTTCGTGGGTCGTGGAGGCCGTGCTGTCGACGGCACGTTCGACGCGATCCAGGCCGAGGTGCTCCGGGGCGAGCTCGACCGTTTCGTCTGTGAGGTGCGCGGTCCGTTGGTCGACGCGCGGCCTGGTGACCTCGTCTGGTGCTTCATCCCCGAGGGCGACATCGGCGTGGTCGCCGTCGGGCGCGCGAAGGCCGCGACGAAGGGCACGCAGCCCACGTTCGCCGTCGCCGTCGACCGACCCCGCAGTCGGGCGCTCGCGGCCGACCCACTCCCGGCACCGACGATCCGGAGGTGGGTCCCCGAGCTGCGCCAGGGTTCGGTTCGTCTCGACCCCCGACCGCGCGCGCTCACGGTGCTCGACGGGTGGCTCCGCGACCGTAACGCCCGCGATGTCGAGATGCTCGCGTCATTGCCGGCGTCGCCGTGGCGAGCCACCGCCACCCGGGGTGAGAAGGGCCTCGCCCTCGCCGCGCACGATGTCCTCGGACCGATCTCACGGATGCTGCGATCCCAGGACTTCGCGCTCGGGATCGGCAAGGGTGCGGGGGCATCGCCGACCGACGAGCCGCGGATCATCGCTCGCCGCGTGCGCGACGTCGTCGTGCTCGACGTGTGCCGGATCACGGCCGGACGGGGTAGGGCGGAGGCGTTGGCCGCGCTCGGACCGCTACTCGAGACGAAGTGGCGCCTCGAGCGCGAACGTCGGGACGTCCGGCTGCGGGTGAGCCCCTGGGTCGCGTTCTCGTCCCGTCCGAACGCCGAGGTGTGTGCGTTCATCGAGGAGTCCGGACTGCTCGTGAGCTGGACCCAGCGGGGCGGCATCGTGGAGCTGACCGACCGGTCGAAGCAGCGCTGGTATCAGTACCTCGGCGTCCGCTGAGCCGTCCGCGTCGTCCCTGAATCCAGCGTGCTGTCAGGGAGCCGTGTTCTCGGCTGCGTCGCGGTACGCGGGGGCCTCGCCCCCACCGTGCACGACGATCTGCTCGCCAGACACGTAGCGCGCGAGCGGTGACGCCGCGAAGAGGCACACGTCGGCGATCTCCGACGGGTGGGCGATGTGCCCGAGCGGCACCGTCGCGCCGACCGCCGCGATGCCGTCCTCGTCGCCGTAGTAGAGGTGCGACTGCTCGGTGCGGACCATGCCCGCGGTCACGCACACCACGCGCACCTTGGGTGCGAACTCGACCCCGAGCGTCTGGGTGACGTTGATCAGCCCCGCCTTGGCCGCGCCGTACGCGACGCCTTCGGGGTTCGCGCGGGTGCCGCTCACGCTGGCGATGTTGATGATGACGCCGCCCGTGTCCTGAGCGTCCATCACCGCGAAGGCGCGCTGAGCGAAGATCAGGGGCGCGATGAGGTTCAAGTTGATGATCGCGGTCGTGAACTTGGGTGAGGCGGTTGCAGTGTCGGCCGGGGGGGCACCACCTGCGTTGTTGACGAGCACATCGAGGCGGCCGAACCGCTCCGTGGTCGCGGCGATCACTGCGTCGATCTGGTCCGGGTCTCGGATGTCGGCCGTCACGAACACCGCTGTGCGCCCACCGCCTTCGGGGAGCGACTCGGGCTCGGTGCGTCCGCAGACCACAACGTCGGCGCCCGCATCGAGGAAGCCCTCGCTGATCCCACGGCCCACGCCCCGCGCGCCACCGGTGACGATCACCACCTGGTCCGAGAAGTTGAGCGGATCCGTCGATGCCACCCGCCGACGGTACCTGACGGATCGTCATGTTCGGCGGGTAGCCTGCCCGCCATGGTTGGGGCCCGATGATCCGCGCAGACGTTCGCGACTACGTCGGGGAGATCATCCTCGACAACCCACCGGTGAACGCGCTTCCCGTCGCGGGCTGGTTCGAGCTGGCCGACACCATCCGCCGCTTCGGCCGCGACCAGGGCGTGCGCGCGGTGATTATCGCCGCCAACCCCGAGCTGCGGGCGTTCCAGGTGGGTGTCGACATCAAAGAGCTTGCGGCCGATCCCACCCACGAGTCGCTCGTCGCGGTCAACCGAGGTTGCTACGAGACGTTCGCAGCCGTCTACGACTGCGAGGTGCCGGTCATCGCGGCGGTGCACGGCCACTGCCTCGGCGGCGGGGTCGGGATCGCCGGGAATGCCGACATCCTCGTCGCCGCCGACGACGCCACGTTCGGGGTTCCCGAAGTGGATCGTGGTGCGCTCGGAGTGGCCACGCACTTGGCCCGGCTGGTGCCGTACAAGAAGATGCGCACGATGTTCCTGACCGGCCAGATGATCACGGCCGCCGAGCTGTTCGAGTTCGGCAGCGTCGAGCGGGTCGTCCCCCGTGCCGAGCTCATGGATGCGGCGCGTGAGATCGCGGCAGTGATCGCGAAGAAGAGCCCGATCGTGATGCGACGGGCCAAGGAGTCACTGAACGCGATCGACCCGGTCGACGTGAAGCGGTCGTACCGATTCGAGCAGGGATTCACCTTCGAGCTCAACCTCTGGGGTGACTCCGACGAGCTCCGACAGGCGTTCGTGGACAAGCGCGACGCCGAGGTCGGCGGCGCCGACGAGCGGCCCGGTGGAGGAGACGCTCGAGGAGGCGACGGATCATGAGCAAGGCAAGGGTTCCGGTGATCGAGGGAATGTTCCGCGAGGAGCCCGACGGATCGGGTCGACTGCTCGGTGGCCGGTGTCCGACCTGTGGCGCGTCGTTCTTCCCGAAGCAGTGGTCGTTCTGCCGCAATCCCGACTGTTGCGGCGCCGAGCTGGCCGACGTCGACCTCTCGACGCGGGGGACGCTGTGGTCGTTCACCGACAACCGCTACGCACCGCCGCCGCCGTATCCCGCGCCGACCGACGACCAACCGTTCGAGCCGTACGGCGTCGCGGCGGTCGAGCTTGCCGACGAGCAGATGGTCGTGCTCGGCCAGCTCGCACGGGGCACCGATGTGAGCACGCTCTCGCTCGGCCAGGAGATGGAGCTCGTCGTCGAGGACTTCTTCGAGACCGACGACGAGGTGCGCACCGTGTGGAAGTGGAAGGTCACCGGATGAGCGACGTCGCGATCCTCGGGGTGGGCATGCACCCCTGGGGGAAGTGGGGCAAGAACTTCGTCGAGTACGGCGCCGTCGCGGCGCGAGCGGCCCTCGCCGACGCGGGTCTCGGCTGGAGCGACGTCGACTACCTCGCCGCGGGAAACACCATGCGCAACGGGTACTCGGGGTACGTCTCCGGATCCACGTTCGCGCAGGCGTTGGGCTGGCGTGGAGTTCCGGTGTCGTCGAGCTACGCCGCGTGCGCGAGTGGAGCCGTCGCGATCGAAGCGGCGCGAGCGCGCATCCTGGCCGGCATGGCCGACGTCGCGCTCGTCGTCGGGGCCGACACCGCGCCGAAGGGATTCTTCGGCCCGCTCCCCGGCGAACGTCCGGAAGATCCCGACTGGCTCCGCTTCCACGTGCTCGGCGCAACGAACCCCACGTACTTCGCGCTGTACGCCCGGCGGCGGATGGAGCTCTACGGGACGACCACCAAGGACTTCGCGGCCGTGAAGGTGAAGAACAGCCGCCACGGGCTCTCCAACCCCAACGCGCGCTACCGCAAGGAGTTCACCGAGGACGACATTGCCGAGTCGCCGGTCGTCGCCGACCCGCTCCGGCTCGTCGACATCTGCGCCACGAGCGACGGCGGTGCGGCTGTGGTGCTGGCAAGTGCCGAGTACGCCGCGAAGATGGCTGACCGCGGTCACCACGTCCGCATCGCCGGATTGTCGACAGCCACGCCGACGTACCCGAACACCTACCTCGACATGCCGGACATCGCCACGGACTCGGCCGTCGGTGCGCCGGCACCGCCACGTCCGTTCCGGGACGCGATCGCGCATGCGGCGTACGAGGAGGCCGGACTCGGACCCGACGACCTCTCGTGTGCGGAGGTCTATGACCTTTCCACCGCGCTGGAGCTCGACTGGTACGAGAACATCGGGCTCTGTGCACCGGGTGAGGCCGAGGCGTTGCTGCACTCGGGGGCGACGACGCTCGGGGGACGCGTGCCCGTGAACCCGAGCGGCGGGCTCGCGTGCTTCGGTGAGGCGATCCCCGCCCAGGCGATCGCGCAGGTGTGCGAGCTCACCTGGCAGGTGCGCGGCGAGGCCGGGGACCGCCAGGTCGATGGTGCGCGTGTCGGCCTGTCGATCAACCAGGGCCTGTTCGGCCACGGCAGCTGTGTGATCGTCACCGCATGACGGACCACCAGATGACCGGCAACCAGATGACCGGCAACCAGATGACCGGCAACCAGATGACCGACAAGCGGATGACCGACAAGCGGATGACCGACAAGCGGATGACCGAGGATGACGTCGTCGCCGAGCTGCGCGACGGGATGACGATCGGGATCGGCGGATGGGGCTCGCGCCGCAAGCCGATGTCGATCCTGCGGGAGATCCTGCGCTCCGACCTCAAGGACCTCACGATCGTGAGCTACGGCGGCCCCGATGTCGGGATGCTGTGTGCCGCAGGGAAGATCAAGAAGGCGATCTACGGGTTCGTCTCGCTCGACTCCATCCCACTCGAGCCGCACTTCCGCGCCGCCCGTCAGAACGGGACCATCGAGGCGATGGAGCTCGACGAGGGGATGCTCCAGCTCGGTCTGCGGGCCGCAGCGTGGCGCGTGTCGTTCCTCCCGTGTCGTGCCGGGCTCGGCTCAGCGATCCTCGAGGTGAATGCCGACATGCGCACCGTCACCTCGCCCTACGACGGCCAGGAGCTCGTTGCGATGCCGGCGTTGCCGCTCGATGTCGCGCTCCTGCATGCCAACCGGGCCGACAAGCGCGGCAACGCGCAGTACCTCGGGCCGGACTGGTACTTCGACGACCTGTTCGCGATGGCGGCGGAGCGGACGTTCGTCTCGTGCGAGCAGGTCCGCAAGGTGGGGACGCTCGTCGACGAGGGACCGCTCGAGTCGATCCGGATCAGCAGGATCTTCACTGACGGCGTGGTGGAAGCTCCGCTCGGCGCGCATTTCACCCATTGCGTCCCCGACTACGAGCGCGACGAGGCGCTCCAACGGGAGTACGCCGCGACGGCGAAGGATCCCGACCTGTGGGCGGCGTTCCGCGCCAAGTACATCGATGTGCCCGAAGCCGACTACCGCGCGCTCGCGAAGGCGTCACTCGAGGGAGCAGCGCGATGAGCGATGTGACCCTGGCCGACATCTGCGTCGTTGCGTGTGCCGAGGCGTGGCGTGGTGACGGGGAGATCCTCGCGAGCCCGATCGGGATCATCCCGACGCTCGGCGCCCGACTCGCCGCGCTCACGTTCGAGCCCGACCTCGTGTACTCCGACGGTGACGCGGTGCAGCTCGGGGAGCCGCTCCCAGCCGGGGCCGGGCCGGAGGTCGCGCGCGTCGTCGAGGCCTGGTTGCCGTTCGGGAAGATGTTCGACATCGTGTGGTCGGGGCGTCGGCACGTGATGATGGGCGCGACGCAGGTCGACAAGTTCGGGAACCAGAACATCGCGTGCATCGGCCCATGGGAGAAGCCCAAGGCGCAGCTGCTCGGCGTACGCGGCGCACCCGGGAACACGGTCAACAACCCGACGAGCTTCTTCGTCCCGCAGCACGGCCCGCGCGTGTTCGTGGAATCCGTCGACTGCGTGTCGGGGGTCGGCTATGACCGGGCCGCGGCGGCGGGCTCAACGGCCGCCGAGCACCATGAGATCCGTCGGGTCATCTCGAACCTCGGGGTGTTCGACTTCGAGACTCCCGACCACGCCATGCGCGTCCGTTCGATCCACCCTGGTGTCAGCATCGACGCCGTCGTTGCAGCGACCGGGTTCGCGTTGGTCGTGCCCGGCGACGTCCCCGAGACGCGCGCGCCGACCGACGAGGATCTCCGCCTGCTGCGCGAGGTTCTCGATCCCGACGGTCTGCGCGCCGCCGAGCTGCCCGCGCCCTGATGCACGCCGCGCTGCACACCGCACTCTGTGATCTGTGCGACATCGAGCGCCCGATCGTGCAGACAGGCATGGGTTGGGTCGCCGGTCCCCGCTTGACTGCGGCCACCTCCAACGCCGGTGGGCTCGGGATCCTCGCCGCCGGAACGATGGACTACGACGAGCTCGTCCGGGCCATCGGCGAGACCAAGGACCGAACCGACAAGTCCTTCGGCGTCAACCTTCGTTCCGACGCCCCCGATGCGGCTGAGCGTTGCGATCTCCTCATCTCCCAGCGTGTGAAGGTCGCGTCGTTCGCGCTCGCACCGAAGGAGGCGCTCATCAAGCGACTCAAGGACGCCGGCGTCGTGGTGATCCCCTCGATCGGCGCTCGTCGCCACGCGGAGAAGGTCGCGGCCTGGGGCGTCGACGCGGTGCTCGTGCAGGGCGGCGAGGGCGGCGGGCACACGGGGTCGGTGCCCACGACACTCCTCCTCCCGCAGGTCGTCGACGCGGTGGATCTCCCGGTGATCGCGGCGGGGGGATTCTTCGACGGTCGGGGTCTCGTCGCCGCGCTTGCGTACGGCGCGAGCGGCGTCGCGATGGGAACTCGGTTCCTGCTCACCCAGGACAGCACCGTCGGCGACGCCGTCAAGCAGGTGTATCTCGACAAGGCCGTGACCGACACGCTGGTGACGACCCAGGTCGACGGGGTACCGCACCGCGTGCTTCGCACCGACTTCACCGAACGGCTCGACCGCGGGAACCCGCTCACGAGCGTGCCGCGCGCATTGCGGAACGCGTTCCGGTTCAAGCGGCTCTCGGGGATCTCGTGGACCGACATGCTGCGCGAAGGTCGAGCGATGCGCTCGTCGCAGGACCTCTCGTGGAGTCAGGTGGTCATGGCTGCGAACACACCCATGTTGCTCAAGGCGGCGATGGTCGACGGGCGTCCGGACCTCGGTGTGATGGCGAGCGGGCAGGTCGTCGGCGTGATCGACGACCTACCGACCGTCGCAGCGCTGCTCGATCGGATCATCGACGAGGCCGAGGATGCTCTGAAGCGGCTCGCGCCGTGAGCGACGCCCGATGAGTGGCGTCGAGCTCCACGGGACGGTCGCACCCGGGTTCGAGCGGGTTGCCGACGCGTTCCTCGCCAACTTCACCAGCCCCGAGGAAGCCAGCCCCGAGGAAAGTGGGCGCGGCGATATCGGCGCAGCATGCTGCGTCCATGTCGACGGCACGCCGGTCGTCGACGTCTGGGGCGGGCTCGCGGACCAGGCGACCAGTCGGCCGTGGGAACGCGACACGATCGTGATCGTGTTCTCCTGCACGAAGGGGGTCACCGCGGTCGCCGCGAACCAGCTGATCGAGCGCGGCGACCTCGACCCGGATGCGCCGGTGGCCCGGTACTGGCCCGAGTTCGCGGCGAACGGCAAAGCCGACATCCCGGTGCGGTGGGCGTTGTCGCACCGGGCGGGTTTGGCCGCCGTGGATGCGCTCGACCTCACGCTCGACGACGTCGCGGCATGGGACCCGATCGTCGAAGCCATCGCCGCCCAGGCGCCGAACTGGGAGCCGGGGACCAAGCACGGGTACCACGCCCGGTCGTACGGCTGGATCGTCGGCGAGCTGATCCGGCGGATCACCGGGTTGATGCCGGGGGAGTACATCGCGCACGAGATCGTCGAACCGTTGGGGCTCGACTTCCTGGTCGGGGTCCCGGAGTCGGAGGATGCCCGGGTGGCCACCCTCTACCCAGCCCGCTTCGATGATCCCGCGGTGGAGGAGCTCGTCGACAGTGTGTTGCGTGACACCTCGACGCTCCTCGGCCGGGTCATGGGCGGACCGGCGCAGCTGTTCGGCTATGACGACATGTGGAACACGCGGCGGATGCGGGGTGCCCAGATGCCGTCGTCGAACGGTCACGGCGATGCGCGCTCGCTCTCCCGCATGTACGCCGCGTGCCTCGACGAGGTCGACGGCG
>JANOWV010000433.1:0-5205 GCA_031418075.1 Actinomycetes bacterium | reverse complement strand
CGAGAGCTCGCGAGCGGTCCAGAGGGCGCGCACGGTCCCCTGGATCGCCAGCTGCGGCTGCGCGGCGATCGCCTCGGCGGCCCACGCGGTCGTGTCGAGGAGGTCCTCCTTGGGGACGACCTCCGACACGAGACCCACCTCGTGGGCGCGGGCGGCGGACAGCCGTTCGTAATTTCCGAGGAGCGACAGGCGCATGATCTCGCCGAACGGCATCCGGTCGGCCATGTGGATCGGTTCGAACGACGCAGTCATCCCGTAGGTGACGTGTGGGTCGAAAAAGGTCGCGTGGTCGGCGGCGATGATGAACTCCACCTCGCCGAGCATGTAGAACGCGCCTCCGCAGGCCATGCCGTTGACCGCGGCGATCACCGGCTTCCACAGGTCGGAGCTCTTGGGTCCGATGTTGTCCCCGGGGTCGTTGAAGTGGAACGGGGTGGACCCGCTCCCGACGACGTCGGCGTCGGTGGTGTCGTCGGTGTCGCCGCCCATCTGCTCCATGCGGTCGATGCCGGTGCAGACCGCCTTCTCGCCGGCACCGGTCAGCACTACGCAGCGGACCTCGTCGCGGCGCCGAAGTGCGCGCCAGCACGCGTGCAGCTCGCGTTGCATGAGCGAGTTGAACGCGTTGAGCCGGTCGGGCCGGTTCAGCGTGACCCAGGCGACGCCGTTGCGCTCCTCGTACTGGAGCGTCTCGAACTCGGGAACGCTGCTCACGGCGTCAGCCCCGCCGCTGCGCGTCGATGCCGGGGTTCGTGGTGCCGAACGCGTACCGGTTGAGGATGTGACCGACCTGCGCAGGTTCCCACTGGGTCGGGTTGCCTTCCTTGTCGGTGGAGAAGAACTCCTCGCCCATCTGCCACGGCTGGTAGACGCAGAGGGAGTTGCCCACCATGCGGAGCACCTGCCCCGAGACGGGCTTGGAGTCGTCGGAGGCCAGCCAGACGACCGCAGGGGCCGAGTTGCCCGGGTTCATGCGGTCGAATTCCGCGTAGTCCTCCGGGTGCTTGATCTCGATGTCCTTCATGGCCTGTCCGACCATGCGGGTGAAGCCACCCGGGCCGATGCAGTTCGCGCGCACGCCGTAGCGGGAGAGCTCGAGGCTGGCGATGATCGTCATCGCGGCGATGCCGGCCTTCGCGGCGCCGTAGTTGATCTGGCTCGCCTGGCCCTGGAGGCCGGCACTCGACACGGTGTTGATGATCGACGCGCTGGGCTGGCGCCCCTCCTTGGACTCGTTGCGCCAGTACGCGGACGCGTGGTGCATCGTGTGGAACGCGCCGTACATGTGGACCTGGACCACAGTGTTGAAGTCCTCGGGCGACATGGAGAACATCATGCGGTCGCGCAGCACGCCTGCGTTGTTCACGAGGATGTCGAGCCGACCGAACGTGTCGATCGCGGTCTTCACGATGTTCGCAGCGCCGTCGAAGTCGCTCACGCTGTCGTAGTTGGCCGCGGCCTCGCCGCCCCGCCCCTTGATGACCTCGACGACCTCGTCGGCGACCTTGGCGTCGGCGCCCTCGCCCGTGACCGACCCACCCAGGTCGTTCACGACGACCTTCGCGCCGTGGTCGGCGAGCATGATCGCCTCACCGCGGCCGACGCCGTTGCCCGCGCCGGTGACGATGGCGACCTTCCCGTCGAGCATGCCCATTTGCGTGTCCTTCCGCTTGCATCACAGACTGCCGGAGAAACCTGACGTGGGCGTCACGGTACCGCGGGGCTCGCGGAGGCCGTCAAACGCAGGCAAGCGTCGGCAACTGGTGTGGCAACTGGCGAGGGATCAACGAGGCAGGGGGAGCGATGGCGGTCGACACGAGTGTGGTGGGGCGCTCGACGGGGGCGGCTCGAGTCCGCATCGAGCGTGGCTCGGTGGCGTTCTTCGCCGATGCGTTGAAGGACCGGAACCCGATCTACCGCGACCCCGATGTCGCACGCGCGGCCGGACTGGTGGACGTTCCCGCCCCGCCCACCTATCCGTTCGCGATGAAGCAGCAAGGTCTGTACAGCGCCGACCAGCCCCCCGACACCACCGGGGGGACCAATCCGATGGCCGAGGTGATGGGCAAGCTCTACGCCAAAGGCGGCCTCGTCCTCCACGGCGAGGAGGAGTTCCGCTACCACCGGCCGATGGTCGTCGGCGATGTGCTCGTCGGCGAAGGCTTCGTCACCGACATCTACGAGAAGGCCACCGACTCCGCGACCATGACCTTCATCGTCATCGAGACGGTCTGGCGTGACGAGACCAACGACGAGCCGGTGGTCACCGAGGTCTTCAACCTCATCCATCGCCTCACCAAATAGGCGCCTGTCCAAGAAGGGTTGACCGAGCATGCCGGTGCGGAGCGGAATGGGAGCGGAGCAATGAGCGGACGTCTGCAGGATCGGGTCGCGATCATCACGGGGGCGGGGCAGGGGATCGGGCTCGCGTACGCGCAGCGGTTCCTCGACGAGGGCGCCAAGGTCGTCGTGGCCGAGATCGACGCGGCCCGCGCCGCCGCGGGGATGGCTGCGCTCGAAGGTCGCGGAGAGGCGGTGCTCGTCCAGACCGACATCTCCGACCCGGCGTCCGCCGAGGCTTGTGCGCAGGCAGCACACGACCGGTTCGGCGCGGTGGACATCCTCGTCAACAACGCGGCCATCTACCACGACATCGACAACAGCGACTCCAGCTACGAGTACCTCCAGAAGATCGTCGGTGTGAACCAGCACGGCACCTGGCTCATGGCCCGAGCGGTTGCGCCCTTCATGGTCGACCAGCGTCGGGGTCGGATCATCAACCAGTCGTCAGGCGCCGCCTACTCGTACATGTTCCCGCCGATGGACGAGTTCAACGGGCTCGGGAGCTTCAGCTACTCGATCACGAAGTGGGGCATCGTTGGGCTCACGAAGTTCATGGCCGCGCAGCTCGGTCAGTACAACATCACCGTCAACTGCATCGCTCCGGGCGTCACGATGACGGAGGCCACGAAGAAGATCGTTCCCGAGATGTTCATCGGCGGGATGACGGCGATGACCGCGATGAAGTCGACGCTCGAACCCGAGGACCTGGCAGGTGCCGCGGTGTTCTTCGCCAGCGACGACGCGAAGTTCTGCACGGGTCAGACCCTCGTGGTCGACGGCGGCCTCGCGATGCCCGCCTAGACGACAGGCGCGCTCACTCGATCGCGCCCGCGTCGCGGAGGCGGGTCTGCTCCGCTGCGTCGAGGCCGAGGATTCCGCCCAGCACCCAGTCGTTGTCTTGACCGAGCGTCGGGCCGGCCCGGTCATAGCCGCTCGTGGCGGCTGAGCAGCGGAATCCGTTGTGCTCGTAGAGGCCGGGTCCGAGGTACGGGTGCTCCAGTGCGACGAAGTGGTCGCGGGCCGCGAGCTGGGGGTCGCCGTGGACGTCGGCGAAGTCCTGCACCGGGACCGCCTCGATCCCGAGCGCCTGCAGCTCGTCGGCCACCTCGGCCCGGGAACGGGTCGCGCTCCATGCTCCGACGACTGCTTCCACCTCGTTGATCTTCGCCTGTCGTCCGTCGAGCGTCGCCAGCCCGGCATCGTCGATGCCGAGCAGCGCGGCCAGGCGGTCCCACTGGTCATCGGTCCAGCACGCGATCGCCACCCATCGGTCGCCGATGACCTTCCCGTCGGTCTCCTCGTCGCGACACGGGAACGCCCCGTGGGGCACCGCGCGCGGCGAGCGATTGCCGTCCCGCGTCCCGAGGACGCCGTCGAGCTGGGCCTCGATGAGCCACGGGCTGAGGCTCCACGTCCCGGTCTCGACCTGGGAAACGTCGAGATACACCCCGCGGCCGGTGCGCCGCCGATAGTGCAGCCCCGCGGCGAGCGCGGCCGCCACGTAACGCGGCGCGAGCGAGTCGGTGATCGTGCCGAACGGACCGAGTGGCGCGCGGTCCGACCACCCAGTGAGCCAGTTGAAGCCGGACAGCGCGGCACCCTGACCGCCGAACCCCGGGTAGTCCTTGTGCGGGCCGGTCTGCCCGTTGAGGCAAGCGCTGATCATCACGAGGTCGGGGCGCTTCGCGGCCAGCGTGTCGTAGTCGAGGCCGAAGCCCTTCATCGCGCGCGGAGCGAAATTCTCGGCCACCGCGTCGGCCCACTCGAGCACGAGCCGCTCGACGAGCGCGACCGCGTCGGCGTGCTTGAGGTTGAAGGTGACGTTGCGCTTCCCGACGTTGAGACCGTCGTACATCCCCGCGCCCTCGAGGCCATGGGGGTTGTCGGGACCGAGCGCGTAGACGCGCAGGAAGTCGGGTCGCGTGCGCGACTCGACTCGCAGGACGGTCGCGCCGTGCTCCACGAAGTAGCGGGTCGCGATCGGCCCGGCGGCGCCGGAACCGAACTCGAGAATGTTCACGCCGTGCCATGCGCCACTTCCAGGTGCTCTCGGCTGGTGCGGAGCGCCGCCGACCCCCGCTTCCTCCGAGACCCCAGTGCGTCCGCGGCGGCCGTCGGCGCTCCGCTCAGACGTCTCCAACGGCTCGCGCCACGGCGTCCCCTCTGCCGCGGGGGCGCCGAGGGCCGGCGCTGGAGAAGAAGGAGCGGCGGGGGCGGCGTGGGCGTCGCTCGAAAAGATGCGGACGAAGGGGGCGGGGAACTGGGGGCTGTCGCCGCGGGGGGAGAAGAAGGAGCGGGCGGCGAGCTGGGTGCTGGCGAGGATCTCGCGGGGGGAGTTGGCCGGGGCGAGCATGAGGTTGGTCTCGCACGCGACGTCGTAGAGCTCTTGCATGGTGTGGCGGGAGAAGTACTCGGCGATGGGCGCCTCGACCGATCGGAGGATGTCGGCGGCGACATGGGCCGGCGACCAGGTCGTCCAGTCCTGCGCCTCGAGCGCCGACGCGTCGATGCCATCCTCGGTGACGACCCGCGTGATCGTCTCGAGGCTCGGGATACGCGCCTTGCCGCCCCGAAGGCCGAAGCTGACCCAGCCGTCGCGGGTCGGCCAGATCTCTTGGGTCGTGCCGATCATCGCCCCGGCGCGGCGACCGCGGAATCCTTCACGTGCGAAGCGCGCCGGCGCCGCCATGTTCGCGACGTTCACGCATTCCGACATCGAGAGATCGACGCGCTGGGGCTCGCCGGTCCACAGCGCGGTCAGCGCTGCGAACGCGGCTTCACCACCGCTGTGCGCATAGCCCGACGGCTCGGTGCAGCGGACCGGCGGGCGGTCGGCATCGCCCGTCGCGTACATGTTGCCGC
>JANOWV010000432.1:0-3553 GCA_031418075.1 Actinomycetes bacterium | reverse complement strand
CTTCGGTCACAGTGTCGCCATGGACGAGAACTGGATCGCCAACAACCTCAAAGAGATGAAGCGGACCCAGGCGGTGTGGGATGCGTTCGCCGATGGCGACCCCGGTCCCGCCGTCGAGGCACAAACTACGGACATCATCTTTGAAAACGGACCCGGCGCGGGGCCTTGGCGGCGCGCAGACGGGCAGGCTGCGTTCTTCGAGATGATGGCGGGTTTCTACCCCATCTTCGGTGAGTCGTTCCGCCAGGTGGGGACCTGCATCTTTGCCAATGAGCAGTTCACGATCACGCTTGTCGCTGAAACCGGCGAGCACGCAAAGAGCGGCGATGTATTCGACAACCGCGCGATCTATGTCAGCCGCTTAGATGCGGACGGCAAGACCGAACGTGTCTGGACGGTCGATTTGGACAGCGAAGACATGGAGCAGTTCTGGGAACGCAACCCGGTTGAGGGTTACTAGCGAAGAGGACCACCCCCAAGGGCGGCCCTAGCACCCCCCGCCCTGACGGTCCTTGTCAGGCGAGAAGGTGTGCAGTGCTGTTGCAGCTCTGGGGACATTTCCGAGCGCTGGGGTGCCCGAGTGGATCCGTTCCGATGCGGCAGGCTCTCACGGTGAGCGCCGATTTCGAGATCAGAACCTTTGCGCTCGCGGACGAGTCCGCCGTGATCTCGCTCTGGCGGGCGTGTGGGCTGACCCGTCCATGGAACGATCCAGCGAAAGATGTCCGACGCAAGCTCGCGGTGGACGATGACTTCTTCCTGGTCGCGACAGTTGACGGGGCGATCGTCGGCACGGTGATGGCGGGCTACGACGGGCACCGCGGCTGGATCAACTACCTCGCGGTGAGTCCCGACCGACGAGGGTCCGGCATGGGCAGAGAACTCATGGCGGAGGCTGAGCGGCGCCTGGTGGCGGTCGGATGTCCGAAGATCAATCTGCAGGTTCGGGCAACGAATGACGGAGCACTCGGGTTCTACGATCGCATCGGTTATTCGACTGACGACGTTGTGAGCCTCGGGAAGCGCATCGAGGACGACGAACCGTCGCGCTGAGCATGGGTGGCGCGGCTGCCATTGCTGCACGCTGAGGTGAGACTGCGGGTGCGTCGGATCGAGGCGGGTACGGCCGGCCAAGCGCGTCGGTAATCTTCGGTTGAGATTCTCGACTCGGAGGGAGAGGGAGGCGGCGTGACGGGTAAGGCGAAGTTCTCGAAACAGATGGCAAAGCATCTCGACGTGCCGGTCGACGCTGCGTGCCCGATCACGCGTCCCGGCGGGACCGCGGGCCAGATCGGTGGGACCGTTGGGGGCGCCGCCGGAGCGGCTATCGCTGCGACCGCGAAGAGCGCCACGAGTGATGTGGAGGTCGGCCAGTTCGGATGGCTTGGCCTTGGACCCGACCAGTTCGCGATCACCAACGCGTCGTTGATCGGCAAGCCGACCGGTGAGCCGCTCGTTCTAGGTGCCTACACGGATGTCGCGAAGGTCGCGCTGACCGAAGGCAAGCTCACGCTTCGGGTCGATCTCGATCTCCGCGACGGTCGACACATCGCCTTCGAGGCCAAGCGGCTCGGGCAGGGCAAGTCCAGCGTGGAGGTGCTCGAGCTGCTGCGTGACCGCTGCAACGCGGCTGAAGGGTAAACCGACCCTCGTGCCGGTGAAGGAACGCGAAGAAGGGCTCCGTGCTTGCACGCGGTGGAGCGCTCCGTAAGGCTGGAGTCTCCATGCGGAAGCAGTACAACTTCTGGCCGGGCGAACAAGGGCTCGATGCCTGGGATGTGGACCGACTTGTCGAGTTGAGCGCGGCGTTCCCGATCAAGGTCGTGCTCGTCGACGAGATCGCGGACGTCGACAGTGACTACTGGTTCGCCTACGGACCGATAGTCCCCACCGTTCGGCGGGTCGTCGAGCACATCCAGTTGGTCGAAGCGGTCGACCCGTCGTTCCCAATCATTCTCGCGTCGGATGGGCGGGTCATGGACGGCATGCATCGCGTCGCGCGAGCCGTGCTCGCAGGCGAGCGCACGATCCGCGCAGTCCAGTTCGACGTCGACCCCGAGCCGGACTACCGCAACTGCCTCCCCGACGACCTCCCGTACTGAAGCGCCGACGCCTCGAGGAACCCTTGGGCTTGGTTTGGTACCAGGAGGGCCTCGGTAGAATTGGTGCACACGGCACCACCTCCATCGACGCTCGCACGAAGGACGACGAACGCGCATGGCGAACACCGGACCAGAGAAGACGAAGTCGCCAGCTCGGCTGATCGACGAGCGTGTCAAGGAGCTCGATGACTGGCGGGGCGAGATGCTGCGCCGGCTGCGAGCAGTGGTCAAGGCCGCCGATCCCGACGTCGTCGAGGAGTGGAAGTGGCGCGGCGTCCCCGTGTGGGAGCACGACGGGATCATCTGCACCGGCGAGACCTACAAGAGCGTCGTGAAGATGACGTTCTTCAAGGGAGCGTCGTTGGCGGACCCTGCGGGGCTCTTCAACTCGAGTCTCGACGGGAACACGCGACGCGCGATCGACTTCCACGAGGGCGAGAAGGTGAACGAGAAGGCGCTGAAGGCGCTCGTGCGCGCCGCGGTCGAATTGAACACCTCGAAAGCCAAGCGCTGAGCCCCGAGCGGTCGGGCCAAAACGTCAATCGGACTTCTTCGCGCGGCTGGGGGCGACGCGGGTGCCCTCGCCGGCCTGCTTGGCGAAGTGGGGTGGCCAGGGCTCGTCGCCGAGGCCGCCCGCTTCGTCCCGAGCCGCGAGCTCGAGCAGCGGCTCGAGAGAGAACGAGTGCTCGTCGAGACCGGCGGACGGGTCGCCCACTGACGCGAAGCGCGCTGGCACCGTCGCGATGGTGAGGTCGGCCGGGTCGGCCTCCATCAGCTCGTCCCACTCGAGTGGGCACGACACGCGACCTTCGGCATTGGCGCGCACCGAGTACGCCGACGCGACCGTGCGGTCGCGCGCGTTCTGGTTGTAGTCGAGGAACACCGTGTCACCGCGCTCCTCCTTCCACCACTTCGACGTCGCCAGATGGGGGATGCGGCGCTCGACCTCCCGGGCGAGCGCGAGCGCGGCCCGTCGGCACTCGGTGAAGTCCCAGCGGGGCTCGATGCGCACGTTCACGTGGATGCCACGCGACCCAGAGGTCTTCGGGAACCCGACCAGAGCGTGGGCGTCGAGCACTTCGCGCACCACGCCGGCCACCTCCTGCACGGCGGAGTAGGGGATGCCGGGCTGGGGATCGAGGTCGACCCGCAGCTCGTCGGGGTGGTCGACGTCGGCCCGGCGGACCGTCCAGGGGTTCAGGTCGAGGCAGCCCAGGTTCGCGGACCACACGATGTGGGCCACGTCGACGGGACAGAGCTCGTCGGCGTGGCGTCCGCTCGGGAACGTGACCCGTACGGTCTCGACCCACTCGGGCCGCTTCGTCGGGGCTCGCTTCTGGAAGAACGGTTCGCCCGTGGCGCCGTCGGGAAAGCGCTTCAGGACCGTCGGACGCTCGAAGACCCCCCGGAACGCGCCTTCGCCGACGGCCAGGTAGTAGTGGGCGAGGTCG
>JANOWV010000431.1:0-1713 GCA_031418075.1 Actinomycetes bacterium | reverse complement strand
CACGATCCCGCGCCGCGCATCACTCGCGATCCCGACGACCGATACATGGTGTACACGGGCGGCACGACCGGGATGCCGAAGGGCGTGATGTACGCGATGGGTGCCTTCAGCGAGGCGTTCGCCGGTTACGCGTCGACGCCGCTCGGGCGGGAGCCGTTCCAGTCGGTCGACGAGATCGTCGCGCTCGTGCGCGAGCAGGACGAAGCCGACGCCTTGCAGACCGCGCTTCCGTGCGCGCCAATGATGCATGCCGCGGGCATGTGGCTCGGCGTGATGCTCCCCCACCTCCTCGGCTCCCGGGTCGTCCTCCTGACCAACCCTTCGTTCGATGCCGACGAGCTCTGGGAGACGGTCGAGCGCGAGCGCATCAACAGCCTCGTCATGGTCGGTGATGCGTTCGGCCGCCCCATGCTGCGAGCACTCGAGGACCGCGCCGCGGCCGGCACGCCGTACGACACGACGTCGATGTTCGCGATCCTCTCCACCGGCGCCATGCTCTCGGCGCCGGTGAAGGAAGGGCTGCTCGACCAGGTCCCGCAGATGGTGCTCATCGACGCGCTCGGGTCGTCCGAGGGAGCGATGGCCCAGAACATCTCGATGAAGGGCGGCACCGCGACCACCGCGCAGTTCCAGATGATGCCCGGGACCAAGGTGTTCGACGACAACGACCAGGAGATCACGCCAGGATCGGACACGGCGGGATTCGTCGCGGTCACCGGCGCGAACATCCCGGTCGGGTACTACAAGGACGAGGCGAAGAGCGCCCGCACCTTCCGCGAGATCGACGGCGTCCGCTACTCGTTCCCCGGCGACATGGCTCGGGTCGATGCCGATGGCACGGTCGTCCTGCTCGGCCGTGGGAGCGCCTGCATCAACACCGGCGGCGAGAAGGTGTACCCCGAGGAGGTCGAGGAAGCGATCAAGACCGCGCCCGGCGTCGAGGACTGTCTGGTGTTCGGCATCGATGACGAGCGCTTCGGCCAGCGGGTGGTCGGCGTCGTGTCGGCACGAAGGGATGAGAAGGTCGATCCGGTGGCCGTCATCGAGCACACCCGGGTCCGGCTCTCGCGCTTCAAGGTGCCGCGTGACCTGGTGGTCGTCGACCAGGTCCCCCGCGCACCGAACGGCAAGGCCGACTACGGCACCGCGCGCACGCGCTTCACCGAGGCGTCGGCCTAGAGAGCGGCCTAGAAATCGTCCGGGGCGTCAACCTGCACATCAGGCCCACCACGACGCGTCGGGCACACCATCGGGGCGGTACACCGGTGCACTCCGCGTCACATCGTGCTTGGCGACGTCCATCCCCCGAATGTCGGCCGACCCGAGCAGCTCGAGCATCCCGCGGTAGTTGGCATGGTCGAAGTGCGCCTGGAGGCTCGGGGCATCGGCCCAGACCTCGTGGACCCCGATACGTGCCGCGTGGATCGGGTCGGCGGCGAACGTGTACGCAAGACATCCGGGCTCGTCCTCCCGGGTGCCGCGTTGGAGCGGCTCACTCGAGGCGAGCACGGCCGAACGCTTCTCCGGATCGACGTCGATCCAACCCACGAGCACGATCATCACGATCCTCCGTTCGACGTGTGCTTCGCGACCGCCACCGGAATCGCGCTCTGGATCGCCATGCCCGTGATCGGGTCGAAGCCCGCGGCAGTGGTCACCAACCGGTTCGTCGGCGCACCGATGTCGCGCACCTTTGCGTCGCTGAGGGTCCCG
>JANOWV010000430.1:0-1959 GCA_031418075.1 Actinomycetes bacterium | reverse complement strand
CACACCCACCGCTGGGTTCGGTGCGAGCGGCACAACGACAGCCAAGCCGAAGAACCTGAAGATCGTGATCAACGGACGCACCCTGACGTCCGCTCAGGCCAATCAGAGCGCTGACACGTACCTCAGCGTTCGCGCTGGGAGGCTCACGGTCGGCGCCACCTGGACAGGGAACGTGGCAGGCTCGGGCTACTACATCCTGATCGCGGACTCCAGCTCGGCGACCAAGCGTCGCTGTCGCGTCGGGACGACCTGCACGGTCGTCTCGAGCAAGGGGATCCGCAAGGCACAGGAGATGAACTGGAGCATCCAGATCATCCGCTCGAGCACCGGGGTGATGGCCTCACAGAAGGTCATCTGCCTCGTCGGCGTCGCCTGAGTCGGAACAGGCGCCTCGCCTCGCCCCGCCCAACGCTTGAGCGCAGAAATCCAGGCGGCGTCGTTCAGCAAGCAGTCATCGCGCCCTCCGGATCATCCTCACGCACAGGAACGCTTTCAACGGTGAGACGGACTCGAAACTCGACGTCTCGCTATCCCCGAAGGTGCAAAACGAAGCCGGGTGGAGTCCCGCGGACGTGCCGCGGGACTCCACCCGTGAGCACTACCGGAAGAATGCCCTCCGGGCCGGGGCACTCGTGCTCCCGGACGTGTCGCGTGCGGACAACGTGATCGTGTAGCGACCGTCGCGGAAACGCGGCGCCGGCAACCAGTTGCGCGTATAGACGCCGCAGGGCTGCGGCGCGATGCGCGTCGAGAAGCGCCTCGTGGTCGAGACCTTGCCCGGTCGGGAATCCTTCTCGATGATCGTGAGATTCCTGGACGAGTCATCGCAGATCCGGAAGCGCGCGTAGACACGTGCTCCCGAGAACCGGACGGAGATCAGCTTCAGGGTCGGCCGACCGTTCGTGATCGCGACCCTGGGGTCGACGATCGACGTCAGCTCCGACCGTGCTGCTGCCCCGGTTCCTTTGGCGTTCGTCGCGGTTACCTCGACTGCGAGTCGATAGCCGGTATCGACATCACGCACGCCGTAGCTTTTTCCAGTAGCGCCGCCGACCGCGACGCACGTAGCGACATCGCTGTCGCAACGCAGCCACTGGTACGCGTATGAGGTCGGGGTCCCGCTCCACGTGCCCGGGTCGCCACTCAACTCCTGGCCAACGGTCGGCTCACCCGTGATCGTCGGTCGCGCGGTGTTCTTCGGCGCCTCACTCGACGAGACGACCGCGGTAGCGGCCGAGCGCGCGTTGGCTGCACCGTCGACATTCACCGCGGTCACGCGAGCCCTGATGGTCTTTCCTACGTCCGCCACGACAACGACGTGGGCCTTCTGGATTGCGCCCGGGATGTTGACGCAGCTTTCGCCCGTGGTGCCGCAACGAAGCCATTGGTACTGGTACGCGGTCGGGCTGTTCGTCCAGGTGCCGTTCTCAGCGGTCAGGGTCTTGCCGACATCGACGGTCCCGGTGATCGTCGGAAGTGCCGTGTTGACCGGTGCGGCCTGCGTCGCAGCCGCGGTTGCACCGGCAAGGGCGAGCGTGGCGAACGCGGACGCGAGCGCCGCAGCGACGCCAAGCCTAGGCCGTCTGTTCTTCTTCATCGGGATAGCTCCTTGATAGTGCGGTCACGCCCACTGCGCTTCCGCGTCGAGTGCAGGGGTCTACCCCTTGCTCGCGGACCGCAAACCGGCGAAGCGCGACCCCGCCCCGGCCACCGTCACCGTCACCGTCACGCGCGCGACCATCATCGGCTCCAGCGCTACCCGCCACACCATTCGAGCACGTCGGCGAAACGACGGTCGCCAAGGCTCCCGAACACTCCGTTCCGGGTCAGCCTGGCCCGGCTCGTCGCCGGGCTCGTGATGCCGCAGAGATACCGCGCCCGCTGGCGCGCTGCGCCGAGTGCCTCGGGGTGCGCAGCCTCGAGCGCGGCCAGCGTCGGCCGGTCTACGACCTCGTCGAG
>JANOWV010000429.1:0-5332 GCA_031418075.1 Actinomycetes bacterium | reverse complement strand
TCAGGAGGCGGGGATGATGCGGTACGCGTCGGCGAGGGTGGCGATGAAGTCGACGTCGCGGGTCGGGTCGGCGGGAACCGGACAGTCGACGCCGCGCCCGGCCAGATCGGCGCGGAAGCGCGCCACGACCGCATCGAGGGTGATGTCGGCAAGGTGCTCGTCGGCGATGCGCCGGGACTCGTCGTCGGCGAAGACCTTGGCCTTCCAGGAGATGCTCACCCGCACCTTGTCGAACGGTAGACGCGCGAGCTCGTTGTCGGCGTCGGTGACCACCCAGTCACCGATGGGATCGGTGTCGTCGGCGGGGTGCAACAAGGAGTCGAGCGTCATCCCCCGCACGAAGTCCTCGTCGTCCCGTCCGACTCGTTCGACGCGATGGAACATGAAGTCGTTGTCACCGACGATCGCGGTGTTGTCGAGCTCGTCGTGGACCAGGGGCGGCTGCTCCGGCCCGTCGGGCCAGTAGCTGAACGCTCCGTTCTCGCCGCGGTACAACCACGCGACGCAAGTCGCGATCCGGATGCGCACATCCTCGAAGAGGTGCGACTGCCCCATCATCTGGAGCAGCCAGGTCGGGTACTCGGTCCGGTCGATGCCCCGGAACGCCGGGATGTCGACGTGGCCGGCCGGCTGGCCCGGCATCGGGGTGGTGAGGTTGATGTAGACGATCTGGGGGACGACGACGGTGTCGTCTCCGAGATCTGCGAACACCTGCTTCGCCGCGGCGATGAGCCGCGCGTGGTGCAGGACCTGCTCGGCCCCCTCGACGAGCGGCTGGTCGTAGGCCCAGTCGCCTCGGAACACCGGCATGACCCGCATCGGCTTGGCTGCCTTGGCCGAGTCGCGACCCGCGGTGACGGACTTGCCCCCGTTCTGGGCTGCTTCCTCCGCCGGGTTCGCGAAGTAGCGCATCACCGGCCAATACGGAGCGTGCCGGGCGATGAGGGCACGCATCGCGTCGGGGTCGTCGAAGCAACGGTCGATCCGGACGGGCTGCTCGTTGGTGATCGTCGTCATCGGGCCACGGTAGGTCGTCGTTCCGGCGTCAGTCGAGGAAGCGACGGACCTGCTCGAGGTCGACCGCGCCGTCGTAGGCCAGCGTCCCGTCATGGAGCGCGATGCAGCGGTCGGCGTGCTCGAGGAAGGCCAGCTGGTGCGTCGCGACGAGCACGGCCGCGCCCTCGTCGCGGGCCGTGCCCAGCATCGTCGTGAGCGCCTCCTGGCCGGACGGATCGAGCCCGATGAACGGCTCGTCGATCACGAGGATCGAGAACGGCCGCACGAGCCCGAGCACGAGTGCGCTCTTCTGGCGCATCCCGCGGCTGAACCGAGCCGGGAGGTCGTCGGCACGGTCGGTGAGCCCGAAGAGCTCAACGAGCCCGTCGGCGGATTCGGGTCGACCGGGGAGCCCGTGCATGCGCGCCACGTACTCGATGTGCTCGTCGAGACTGAGGTCGTCGTAGAGCGCGGGCTGGTCGCCGATGAACGAGAGGCAGGTGCGGGCGTCGACGTCACCGGCTTCCACGCCTTCGATCTCGATCTCCCCGCTCGTCGGGTCGAGCAGCCCGGCGGCGAGACGCAGGAACGTCGACTTCCCTGCGCCGTTCGGGCCGACGAGCGCGACCAGCTCGCCGCGATCGATCTCGAGCGTCACATCCTCGAGCGCGACCAGGTCGCCGTAGGCCTTGCCGACCTGGTCGGCGCGCAGCGCGATGGGATCGGTCGGCTCACTCATCCGAATTCCCTCATCCGGGTGCAACCTCTCGGGAGCGCAGCCACCAGCCGATGCCGGCAACCACGACGACGACAACGGGGAGGAACCCCACGGCGTTGTTCATGGGCGTCTCGCCATGCCCCGCAGTCAACGCGAACGGGATCAGCGCGACGGACACCACGACGGGCGGGAACACCTGCCGGAGCACCAGCAGCAGCGGACCGAGCTCCTGCATGCCACCGAAGCCGAGCCCGATGTCGGGGGATGGGGTCGCGAGCGCGAGCGACGCACCGGCAGCAACCGCGGCGGCCGCCGCGGCCGGGACGAGCGCCACCGCGAACACGCTCAGCAGATCGTTCGATCCCGTGACCACAAAGGCGACGCCCGTAGCAACGAGGAGCACGACTGCACACCAGCAGGCCGGAACGATCAAGTGGCCGAGGACGACGTCCCCCCACGGCCGCGGGTACCCGCGGGGACGATCGAGGTGGTCGGTCTCCTGCCCGAGGCCCTCCGCGGCGTCGAGCCCCACGAAGTAGAGCGCGACGCCGGCGGCGATGACGAGCGCGGTCGCGCCTTCCCAGACTGCCGCGAGCGCGAGACCGATGATCACGCCCAGCACCGCGGACCGCACGAAGCGGACGCCGGGCCATCGCGCGAGGCTCTGCCAGTCGCGGTACCAGGTCGGCCGCCCGGGGAGCGACGTCCGCACTCGCCACCAGGGTCGCAGACGCGACTGCTCCTGACTGAGCTGACGGTGCAGCACCATCGCCGTGCGCACGTCCTGCATCGTTGCCGCGAAGCGCAGCTGACCGACGAGCCCGGCGCGTGCCTGTGCCGCTTCGATCGAGCTCCCGCCGACGAGCACCAGCCCAGCGACGGCGACGATGAGCGCGAGTAGGGCACCCACGATCGCGAGCGGTGAGAACGTGAGGGGCGCGACGGCGATGCGTCCGACCTGCGCCCCCGGCGAGATCGTGGTACCCGCCGCGAGATCAGCGACCGACCCGGCGACGAGCAGCGCGCCCGCGAGGGACGCGACCCGGCGACCGATGCGCAGCCCCGATCCGAGCAGCGCACTCCCCCAGGCCAGAAGTCCGAGCGAGATGGAGAATGCCACCGCCGCGAGCACCCACTCCCACAGCGCTCCGGGAAGGCGCACCGATGCCAGGCAACCGAGCACGGCACCGATGACCGCGCCCGCGTAGAGCACCCCCCGTACCTGCTGACGCGCGGCGGCCCGAAGTGCGGTGCCGCGCGAGACGGGAGCGAGCAGCACGTGTGCGATGTCGGCCTCTTCCAAGGCGAGCGGGCCACCGCGGCTGCCCGATCGCAGCCCCAGTGCTCCCACGATCGCAACGGCGATCCCTGCGATCGCGGCTCCGTGCTCGCGGACCTGGCGGAGGAGGTCGGCCGATGCACCACCCTCCCCGAGGACCGGCGCGAGGTAGAAGATCGCGACTCCCACACCGATGATCGTGAGGTACGACTTGTAGAGCGCGTCGATCAGGTCTTCTTCCTGGAAGTGGCGAGCCCGCCGGGCGCGCCGCAGTGCGCGCAGGGTCTGTCCCGTCGAGCGTCCGTCGAGCACCCGGGGAGCGTACCGGTGGGATCCGGTGCTTCTCCTTGCGGACGGGGTTCTCCTTGCGGACGGGGAACGGGCGCCGCCGACACCGAGGGCGTACCGTGGTCAGTTGAGCGAGTTCCGAGGGGGAGCATCATGCACGTCGACGACCTGATCCTGGTGAGCGTGGACGACCACGTGGTCGAGCCGCCGAATCTCTTCGAGGGGCGACTCGCCAAGAAGCACGCGGAGCGCGCGCCGAAGCTGATCCGCAAGGACAACGGCACCGACGTGTGGTCCTTCCTCGGACAGGAGCTCCCCAACATCGGCCTCAACGCCGTCGCCGGGCGTCCTCGCGAGGAGTACGCGATGGACCCGCAGTCGTTCGACGACATGCGCCCCGGGGCCTACGACATCGACCTGCGCATCAAGGAGATGGACGCCAACGGGATGCTCGGGTCGATGTGCTTCCCGTCGTTCCCCCAGTTCACCGGACAGCTCTTCGCCCGCACCGCCGAAAAAGATGCCGACCTCGCGCTCGCCCTCGTGCAGGCGTACAACGACTGGCACATCGATGCGTGGTGTGGCGCGTATCCGGGCCGCTTCATCCCCCTCGCGATCCCGCCACTGTGGGATCCCGACCTGATCGCAACCGAGGTGCGTCGGGTCGCCGACAAGGGGTGCCACGCGATGACGTTCTCCGAGAACGTCTCGTATCTCGGCCACCCGAGCATCCACAGCGACCACTGGGACCCGTTCTTCGCGACGGCCGAAGAGGTCGGTACCACGCTGTGCTGCCACATCGGTTCGTCGTCGCGCATCGTGCTCACGGCCGACGACGCGCCGATGGACGTCCTCATCACGCTGTCGCCGATGAACATCGTGCAAGCTGCGGGCGACATCGTCTGGTCACCCGCGACGAAGAAGTTCCCGAAGCTCAAGTTCGCGCTCTCGGAGGGGGGCATCGGATGGGTCCCCTACTTCCGGGACCGGATCGAGAGCACGTACACGAAGCACCGCTACTGGACCGGGCAGGACCTCGGCGACCGCTCTCCGAGCCAGGTGTTCGACGAGCAGGTGGTGCTCTGCTTCATCGAGGACCCCACCGGCGTCAAGAACCTCGACGACATGAACCTCGACATGGTGTGCTGGGAGTGCGACTACCCCCACGCCGACTCCACCTGGCCGATGTCACCCGAGACCTTCCTCAAGGAGATCGAGCCCGCGAACCTGGACGACGCGACGATCAACAAGATCTCGCACGAGAACGCGATGCGGATCTTCGACTACGACCCGTTCTCGGTGATGCCACGCGAGGAGTGCACCGTGCGTGCCCTGCGAGCCAAGGACCCCGACTGGGACGTGAGCATCCAGTCGCGCGGGATCAAAGCCAGCGCGACCGGCGCCGCCGACCTGCAGCGATTCTCGTCGTCGTCGGACGCCTGACGCTCAGAGGTTGCGGTCAGAGCTCGCCGAGGGTGAGGTCGTTCGGGAACGCGAACGTCTCAGCCAAATGCGGGGCAGTGCTCGTGCGGGCCAGCGAGTGGTACCGACGGTGCTCGAAGCGCCACCCGTCGTCGGTGCGGCGGTAGCGGTCGTGGTACACGCCGAATGCGTTGTTCCACTCGCCGGAGTCGGCTTCGACCCGGAGCTCACACATGTACATGCGCCCGTCGGCCCGGTCGGGATCACCGCCGACCGCGAGCTCGATGCGGGTGTTCAGCACCACGAACTCGAAGAACCCGAACCGCTCGATCGCGCCGGCGATGAAGGTGCCGAGCGCATCGGGGCCGTCGAACACGAGCGGCTCGGCGGTACGGGTATCGACCTCGACGCGGGCATCGTCGAGGAAGAGCTCGCGCAGCTCGGGCCAGACCCGCCGCGAGACCACATCCGCGTAGGCCGACTGCAGCCGCCGGATGGCGACATAGTCGGCGGTCTCGGCGACCGGCGTGGTGTCAGCCAGTGAACTTGGGCGACACCGTGACTGCCGCGGTGTAGGTGACCCGCACGAACCCGTTGCCGGCACGGGTGCCGACGCTGGACGCGCCGAC
>JANOWV010000428.1:0-5030 GCA_031418075.1 Actinomycetes bacterium | reverse complement strand
TCGGGCTCGGGGCCGAGCGGCTGCAGCAGGCAGTTGCCGACGCGTACGCGAACGGGTTCCTCGGCAAGGACATCCTCGGGTCCGGCTTCGATCTCGAGCTGATCGTCCACCGGGGCGCCGGGTGCTACATCGCCGGCGACGAGACCGGCCTGCTCTCGAGCCTCGAGGGTGAGCGAGCGATGCCTCGGATCAAGCCGCCGTTCCCCGCCGCGCAAGGCCTCTACGCGGCACCCACCGTCGTCAACAACGTCGAGACGCTCTCGACCGTCCCGCACATCGTGCGCAACGGCGGCGAGTGGTACGCGGGTATGGGCGTCAACAAGTCGACGGGCACGCGCATCTTCTCGGTATCGGGGATGGTGGAGAAGCCGGGCAACTACGAAGTCGAGCTCGGCATCACGTTCCGCGACCTCATCGAGGGGCTTGCCGGTGGCGTGCGCGGCGGCAAGCCGCTGAAGTTCTTCATCCCGGGTGGCGCGTCGGCGCCCTGGCTGATGCCCGAGCACCTCGACGAGCCGCTCGACATGGACCGCGCCAGCGAGCTGCGGACCATGCTCGGCTCCGGGGCCATCATGGTCTTCGACGAGACCGTCGACCCGCTGCTCATCTCGTGGCGCCTCGCGAAGTTCTACGCGCATGAGTCGTGCGGGAAGTGCACGCCGTGTCGCGAAGGCTCGGGGTGGATCGAGAAGATCCTCTACCGGATGGCGAACGGCCTCGGGCGTCCCGACGACCTCGACCTGCTGCTCGACATGGGACAGAACATCGTGCCCGGCCTCAACGCGCCGTTCGCGCAGACGACGATCTGTGCGCTGGGGCCGTCGACGATGAGTCACGTCGTGAGTCTCGATCGCTGGTTCGGAGACGAGATCCGCGCCCGCCTCGCGTCCGACCATGCCCGTCGCGCCACGCTCGAGGTGGCATCCGCATGAGCACGAACGCCGTCCCCATGTCGCAGTGGCCGTCGGACCACCGGTACACGATCCCGGTCGCGGGCGACCAGGACATCGTCACGCTCACGATCGACGACAAGGTCGTGCAGGCGCCGCGCGGTGAGCTGCTCATCAAGGTCGCGCAGGAGCACGGGAGCTACATCCCGCGCTTCTGCTACCACGAGCGGATGAAGCCGGTCGGCATGTGCCGGATGTGCCTCGTCGAGGTCGAAGGCATGCGCGGCCTGCAGATCAGCTGCGCGACACCCGTCGTCGACGGGATGATCGTGCGGACGCAGGCCCCGGCCGTCAAGCAGGCCCAGGACGGCGTGCTCGAGTTCCTGCTCATCAACCACCCGCTCGACTGCCCGGTCTGTGACCGCGGGGGCGAGTGCCCGCTCCAGGACCAGACGTTGGCGTTCGGTCCCGGCGAGTCGCGCTACGTCGAGGAGAAACGCCACTTCGAGAAGCCGATCCCGATCAGCGACCTCGTCCTGCTCGACCGTGAGCGTTGCATCCAGTGTGGGCGCTGCACCCGATTCGCGGCGGAGATCGCCGGTGACGCGCTCATCGACTTCGGCGGACGGGGCGGCGCCACCGAGGTCATCACGTATCCAGAGCAGCCGTTCGACTCCTACTTCTCGGGCAACGTCGTGCAGATCTGCCCGGTCGGTGCGCTCACCGCGCGGCCCTACCGCTTCAAGGCCCGACCGTGGGACCTCGACGCGGTCGAGACGTCATGTCAGTCGTGCTCGGTCGGGTGCCGCACAGCAGTCGACTCCACGTCGAACCGGATCGTGAGGATGCTCGGCGTCGACTCCGAGCCGGTGAACCACGGTTGGCTGTGCGACAAGGGCCGATACGGATACGAGTGGGTGCACTCCGACGCCCGCCTGCGCGCCCCTGCGTTCCGCTCGGGCGGAGAGCTCGTCGAGACCTCCTGGCCGGAAGCGCTCGACGCGGCCGCCGACGTCATCAAGCGCGCCGTCGATGCGCACGGCCCCGCGTCGGTCGCCGTCCTCGGTGGTGCCCGCGGGACGAACGAGGATGCCTACGTCTGGTCGCGCCTCGCCAAGGCCGTCATCGGCACCGACAACGTCGACGCGCAGCTTGCCGACGGGTTGCCGGCCGAGGTGGTCATCGGCATGTCCCGCGCCACGATCGCCGACCTCGACCGGGCGCGAGCGATCGTCGTGCTCGGTCCCGATCTCAAGGAGACCGTCCCGGTGCTCGCGCTGCGGGTGCGACGCGCGGCCGTCGACCTCGGTGTGCCGCTCGTGGAGATCACGCCGCTCGACACCGGCCTCACGCGCGATGCCACCGTGTCGCTGCGGCATCGGCCCGGTGCGCCGGGCGAGATCGTCCAGGAGCTGGTCGAGGTGCTCGGTGGTGCGACGGCGAGGAGCGGCGAGCTCTCACCGCTCGTCCCTGCGCTCGTCGGCCGCGAAGGACCGGTCGTGGTGGTCCTCGGTCGCCCGTCGCTCGCGGAGTCGAGCGACGCGACCGTGCACGCCGCGTCGCTCCTCGCCGCCCACTCGGGCGAGGTTCGCTTCCTGTCCGCACTGCCGACAGCGAACGTGCACGGCGCGCTCGACCTCGGGCTCGCGCCGGGCTTCCTGCCGGGCCGGGTCGCACTCGACGCTGGTCGCGCCAACATCGAGGACGCGTGGGGCTCGGTCCCATCCGCGATCGGGCTCGACGCGACGGGCATCCTTCGCGCGGCCGTCGATGGCGCGATCAAGGTGCTGGTGCTCGTGGGCTGCGACCCGCTGGCCGACTTCCCCGATCGCGCGCTCGCCAACGCGGCGCTCACGAAGGTCAACCACGTGATCAGCGTCGCCGCGTTCCCCGATGGCGGTGTCGCCCACGCCGACCTCGTGCTCCCGGCCACGGTCTGGGGTGAGGAGCGGGGGAGCGCGACGAACCTCGAGGGTCGCGTCGTGCGGCTCGGCCGCAAGGTCACGCCAGAGGGCATGACGATGGAGGCGTGGCGCATCGCCGGCGAGCTCGCTTCCCGCCTCGGCACCGACTTCGACCTCGAGACGGTCGAGGAGGTCCAGGACGAGATCGCGCGGGTCGCTCCGGCATTCGCCGGTGTCGACGCCAGCTTGCTCCGCCGGGCCAGAGATGGTGTTGTCCTCCCGCTCGCCGACCACGCCGACGAGATCGTCTTCGGAGCGGCGCCCGGCGCGGGCGTGTCGTGGGAGCCGATTCCGGCCTCACCCCAGGAGTCGGCACCCGAGGTACCTGACCGGGACGCGGGAGCTCCTGAAGCGTCGGCTCCTGAGGCGTCGGCTCCTGAGGCGTCGGCTCCCGAGGCGTCGGCTCCCGAGGCACTGGGCGACGAAGTGTCGGCGCCCGCCGACGCCGCGTCGGTCGACGCGTCACCCACCGCCCCGCCGGTCGCCCCGCCGGTCGGGTTGTTCACGTGGGACGCGACGGTCCCGCTGCCCGCCGTCGTTCCCGAAGACGCGTACAGCCTTCGACTCGTGGCTGCGTCCACCCTCTACGGGTCGGACCCGGTGTGTGCGGCGTCGCCGTCGCTGGCCCGACTGGTCGACGACGTCTCGGTCCTCTGCATCCATCCCCGCACGATCGACGGGCTCGGCGTGGCTCCTGGTGAGCGAGTGCGCGTGAGCTCGGCCAGTGGTGCGATCGAGCTCGCGGTGGCCGCCGACCGGCGTGTGCCCGAGGGCACTGCGTTCGTGGCGACCAACCGATCCGGAGCCGGGGCGTTCGATCTCGTCGACGTCGCCGGCCCACTCACCGAGCTGCGCATCGAGACGATCAGCCCCGGTGGCAGCGGGAGTGCGTCGTGAGCCCGCTGTTCGGCGCCGACCCGCTGCTCCAGGGCGACATCGACCTCACGGTCGTCCTCATCGTCCTCGCCAAGACGGTCGTGATCTTCGCCCTGCTGCTCGTCGCGGTGATGTTCTACATCTGGTTCATGCGCAAGGTCATCGCCGACATGCAGAACCGGATCGGACCCCAGAAGGCGGGGCCGTTCGGGATCCTCCAGACCCTGGCCGATGGCATCAAGCTGTTCTTCAAGGAGCAGTCGGAGCCCCGCACCGCCGACCGCCCCGTCTACCTGCTCGCGCCGTACCTCTCGATCATCCCCGCGTTCCTCGCGTTCGCCATCGTCCCCATCGGCGGCACGGTCTCGATCGCCGGTCACGTCACCGAGCTCCAGCTCGCCGATCCCGACATCGGCATCCTCTTCCTGCTCGCGATGTCGGGCATCGGCCTCTACGGCGTGATGCTCGCCGGGTGGTCGTCGGGCTCGAAGTACCCGTTGCTCGGCGCCGTACGAGCGTCGGCACAGCTGCTCTCGTACGAAGCGGCCCTGGGGCTCTCGGTCGTCGCAGTCCTGATCCAGTCCGGGACGCTCTCGACGCGCGCGATCGTCGCCGACCAGGCGTGGACCGGCGTCGGCTCGATCGCGAGCGAGTGGTTCTGGCTGCCCGCGATCGGCGGCTTCATCATCTTCCTCATCGCCGCGATCGCCGAGACCAACCACCCACCGTTCGATCTCGTCGAAGCCGAGCAGGAGCTGGTCGGCGGGTTCCACACCGAGTACACCGGGATCCGCTTCGCGATCTTCTTCCTCGCCGAGTTCATGAACCTCATCACGATGAGCGCGATCGCGGTGACGCTCTTCCTCGGTGGCCCGAACGGGCCGAGCGCGACCGGGCTCGGTGTCAGCGCGGGGAGCTGGGTCAACACCTGGCTCCTCCCGATCTTCTGGTTCATGCTCAAGCTGCTGGTGCTGTTGTACGGGACGGTCTGGGTGCGGGCCTCGCTCCCGCGCCTGCGTTACGACCAGCTCATGGACTTCGGGTGGAAGGTGCTCATCGAGGCTTCGTTCCTCTGGGCGATGGTCACCGCGGTGATCGTGGTCGGTACGAACGAGGGCTGGAACCTCTGGCTCGTCACGCCGCTTGCGGCGATCGGCGGTGTGCTCGTCTACGGGCTCCTGATGGCGTGCATCCCCGCGCGCGACGAGATCCCCGGTCGCGACGAGATCGAGGAGATCCACTGATGGGTCGCTTCACCGGTTTCGCCGTCACGATCGCGCAGGTCTTCAAGCCGAAGGTC
>JANOWV010000427.1:0-3095 GCA_031418075.1 Actinomycetes bacterium | reverse complement strand
GCTTGGGGTTGTTCCGATCCGTTCCGGCCATGAGGACATCATCCCATGAATCGCTTAGACAGTCAAGGGATAGTTGCCATGGGCATGAGCGAACATACGTTCGTATTGGAACGGGCTGTGGACTCGGTCCGGCAGGCGGTGAGGGCGCTCGAGCCCGCTCGTCTCGACGGGTCCGATGCGGCCCGGCTCACCAAGGTCGCGGCCGAGGGCGAACGGCTGCTCGCGACCGCCAAGGCCCTGCTCGCGACCCGTGCCGAGGAGACGAACTCGTGGCGTGGGGGACGCTCGGCCACCCCCGAGCAGTGGCTCGCCGAAGCGTCGGGCTGCTCGGAAGGGCAGGCCAGGGAAGCGCTCGTCACCGCGCGGCGGGTGGCACACCTGCCGGAGACCCGCCAGCGCCTGGTGAGCGGTCGGCTGTCGATCGCGCAGGCGGCCCAGGTCGCGGCCGGCGCCGCGGTCGATCCGGGTGCGGAGGCCCGCCTGCTCCGCACGGCTGATCGATCCGGGCTGCGCGGGTTGCGCCAGTAGAAGGAGCGGGTGGTCGCAGCGGCCACCGACGCCGAGGCCGCGGCTCGGCGGGCCCATCGCGAACGTCACCTGCGGGTGTGGACCGAGGGGGTCGCGACCCGGGGAACGTTCTCGGGGCCGACGAGCGAGGTCGCCGACCTGCTCGAGGCCTTGGAGCCCCTTGCCAGAGCCCGGTTCGACACGGCTCGAAAGACCGAGCGGCACGAGTCACACGACGCCTACCGGTTCGATGCGCTGATCGACCTCGCCCGTTCCGGGAGTGCCACGACTGGAGGTCACGCGAAGCGCGTCGCTCGAGTTCGCGTCGACCTCACCGCGCTCCTCCGGGGCCATGCCGAGTCGGGTGAGACGTGCGAGATCCCCGGCGTGGGACCCGTGCCGGTCTCCCATGCCCGCGAGGTGCTCTCCCATGGGCTGCTGCAGCTCGTGATCACAGATGGCGTCGACGTCCAGACCGTGGTGAGCACCACCCGCCATGTCCCCGCGCCGCTGAAGATCGCGATTGCCGAGCGTGATCGGACGTGTCGGATCCGCGGCTGCGATCGGGACCGGAACCTGCACCGACATCACACGGATGCGTTCGCGAGGTCCGGCCGCACGACCTACGACGAGCTCGGCAACCTCTGCCAGCCCCACCATCACCTCGTCCACGACGAGGGCCACGCGATCGTCGTCGACGGCGACGGAACCTGGGACCTCCGCGCTCCACCCGGCGCGGCGGCGGCCTGACGCTCCGGACCTCGGCGACGAGGTGGCGCGATCGTGACGAAGCGCGGCGTAGGCCGGCTCAGCCGAGCGGTTTCCGGGTTTCGGTCAGCGCACCGCCCCGTAGCGACCGGTCTCGAGGTCCTGGCGCACGTGCTCGAGCGGACCGGGCCGTACACCCAGGGATCCCGTGAACGGGACGGAGATCGCGACGAGTAGCGCGACGTCGAGCGCGATCGTCACGACAATCCCGCCGAGCACGATCGCATCGCCGCCCTCCAGCCGCAGCGCGAGCGCCACGGTCGTCAGCACGAGCACGATCCCGGCGACGAACGCGAGCACGAAGAGGGGCGCGGGGAGGTCGTGGCGGGCGACGTTGCAACGGTCGGCTCGCATGACCGAGATGGCGTCGGCGGCCTTGGTGAGGTCGCCCGAGACCGTGGGTGCGACCTCGCGATCGGCGGCGATCTCACGGATGCGTCCCTGGAGTCGGGTCATGTGGTCGTGCGTCGTAGGTGAGCTGAAGTCGCCGCACTCGAGGCGCGGCCACTCGTCGGTGAGGACTGATTGGAGGTAGGACGCGAGGTCGTCGCGGATAGCGACGCCGTCGCAATGGGGTGCGGCACTCGCCCAGGCGAGCCGGACGCAGGCGTCGGCCTCCATGCCGACGGTGTGCTCGGCATCGCGGTGCTGGGTCCACTCGGACGCGATGACGAACCCGGTGAGGAACGCGAACAGTCCGCCGACCGCGCCCATCATCGAGCCGGCCACGGCGCTGAGGTCGACCTGGCGGGCCTCGGGGACGACCGAGTCGAGCACGAGAAAGGCTACGAACGTCCAGGCGATGAACCAGGTGAGGGAGATCGCGAAGAGCGCCCACGAGGAGCGCCGCGCGAGCCAGCGGAGCAGGCGGGCGAGCGGTGGACGCAACGGTGATTCGGCCACGGTCCGACGCTAGCGGGACGCGATGACCGTCGCGATCCAGTCCGAGGCGGCCGCGACCCGCGTGTACACGCCGGGGCTGTCGGGGAGCCCGCAGCCGCGGTCACCCCAGGCCACGACGCCGACCTGCACGTAGCCGGCGAGCGTGGGCACGAGCAATGGTCCACCGCTGTCGCCGCTGCACGCATCCGTACCTCCGTCGACCAGGTCGCCGGCGCAGAGCTCGAAGGCGCCGGGGCCGACGGCGTCCGCGGCCATCACGTCGCGGCATGTGCGCGCGCCGATCATCGGGACCGCGGCCGCGAGCAGCTGAAGCGAGGCGTCGGCCGCGTCGATCACGCGGTTGTTGCCGCGCGCCGTCACACCCCAGCCCACCACTCGGGCCGAGGTCCCGGCGCGGATGAGGTCGGCGTCGTCGGAGCCGGGAAGGCCCACGATGGGTTCGTGCGCGTTGCGTACAAGGTGGACGAGCGCGATGTCGATGTCGACGTCCGGATCGATGCGGTCGGGATGGATGACGACCTCGTCCACGCCGATGCGCTCACCGCCCCGGCGGGTCAGGTCGTCGCGTCCGGCGAGCACCTCGATCTCGCTCGCGTCGTCGGGCCGACCGTCGCGCGGCCGCGAGACGCAGTGCGCGGCGGTGAGGACCCAGTCGGGCGCGATGAGCGTGCCCCCGCAGAACTGGGAGTCTGCCGCCGACCAACCCGGCTCGACGAGCGCGACGACGAACGGGTACTCGGTGGTCGTCGCCGGTGCACCGCCGACGACAGCACCGGCAGCGCCGCCGGGGAGGAGCGTCGCGCCGAGCATGACCACGAGGGCCAGGAGGGCGGAGATGCGGGTTCGTGAGGAGGAGTGGGTTCGTGAGGAGGTGCGGGTTCGTGAGGAGATGTGGGTTCGTGAGGAGATGTGGGTTC
>JANOWV010000426.1:0-1885 GCA_031418075.1 Actinomycetes bacterium | reverse complement strand
GCGGCATGGCGTC
Organism: Actinomycetes bacterium; assembly: GCA_031418075.1. Taxonomy (GTDB): domain Bacteria; phylum Actinomycetota; class Acidimicrobiia; order IMCC26256; family PALSA-555; genus DASUAO01. Next base: position 1,872 of record JANOWV010000426.1, on the reverse strand, counting down.
GGCCGGTCCACGGCCCGGGACGAACCGCCTTGTGGTCGACGAGACCATCGTCGCCGAGGGCGCGGTCGGCGTGCTGCTCGACGGAGCGTCGGTCGAGACGATCGTGTCCCAGGGTTGCCGACCGATCGGAACGCCGTTCGTGGCTACGAACACCCACGACCGCTTCGTCGACGAGCTCGGAGGGCGACCTGCGATCGAGCGGCTTCAGGAGCTCGCTGCCTCCGTCACGGACACGGACCGTGCATTGCTCGATCAGGGGCTGCACTTCGGCATCGTCGTCGACGAGCACAAGGCGGACTTCACCCGCGGGGACTTCCTGATCCGGAACGTGATGGGACTGGACCGTGCCACCGGAGCCATCGCGGTCGGCGACGCCGTCGAAGTCGGTCAGACCGTGCAGTTCCAAGTGCGCGATGCCGCCTCGGCCGACGAGGACCTCCGCGAGCTGCTCGCCGGCCGCGGGGGTGAGGGCGCCGTGCTCTTCACCTGCAACGGCCGCGGTCGGGGACTCTTCGGTACGCCGGACCACGATGCCGGCGTCATCGCGGAGGTGCTCGGACCCGTCCCGCTCGCCGGTGGGTTCTGCGCCGGCGAGATCGGCCCGGTCGGCGGTCGGAACTTCGTCCACGGCTACACGGCCAGCATCGCGCTCTTCACCTGAGACCCGGGAGCCCCGTGGCCACGGTCGGGGGCCGGTCCGCGCGAAGGTGGAGGCGACACGCGTCGCCAGCCCGACGCGCGACGGGATGACCAGAGAGAGGACCACGGTGTCGAGGACCCAGGCCACCGCTGCGAGCGAGCCCGCCACCTAGCTCGAGCAGCTCGGGATCGATGTGATCCGCGGGCTCTCGATGGATGCGGTCCAGCAAGCGAACTCCGGGCACCCGGGGACCCCCATGGCGCTCGCGCCGCTTGCCCACGTCCTCTTCACCCGCATCCTCCGGTACGACGCGGCCGCGCCGGAGTGGGCCGACCGCGACCGGTTCGTCCTGTCGAACGGTCACGCGTCGATGCTCCTCTACTCGCTCCTCTACCTCACCGGCTTCGGGCTCGAGCTCGACGATCTGCGCGCGTTCCGGCAGTGGGGCTCCAAGACACCGGGACACCCGGAGTACGGGCACACCGCCGGCGTCGAGGTCACGACAGGACCGCTCGGCCAGGGATTTGCCAACGGCGTGGGGATGGCACTCGCCGAGGCAAACCTTCGCGCGCGGTTCGGACCCGAGGTCTGCGACCACCGCGTCTTCGCGATCGCCGGCGACGGCTGTCTCCAGGAAGGGGTCAGCCACGAGGCAGCCTCGTTCGCCGGGCATCTTGGTCTCGGACGACTCGTCTACATGTACGACGACAACCACATCACCATCGACGGTCCGACCGAGCTCTCCTACAGCGATGACCCCCGCAAGCGGTTCGAGGGATATGGCTGGCACATCGTCGAGGTCGGCGAGGTGGCGAACGACCTCGACGCGCTCGAAGCCGGGATCCGCGAAGCGATGGCCGAGGAGGGGCGACCGAGCCTGGTCGTGCTGCGCAGCCACATCGGCTGGCCTTCACCGAAGTTCACCGACACCGCGCACGCGCACGGCAACCCGTTGGGCGACGACGAGATCCGCGCGGTGAAGGCGATCCTCGGACTGCCCGTCGATGAGAGGTTCTACGTCCCCGACGAAGTGGTCGCCATGTACCGCGAGTCCGGCGTTCGCGGACACGACCTACGAGCGGAGTGGGAACGCCGTCGCGACGCATTCCGATCGGCCGAACCCGATCTCGCAGCGTCGTACGACGCGTGCATCGAGCAACGCGGGCTCGCTGGGTGGGAGTCGAAGCTGCCTACCTGGGACGTCGGCGAGAAGCTCGCGACCCGAGTGGCAT
>JANOWV010000425.1:0-5973 GCA_031418075.1 Actinomycetes bacterium | reverse complement strand
CACGACCTGATGGATCCGCGCGGCGAAGTGCCGATGGTCGATCCCGACGAGGTCCGGATCGTCGTCGCGTACGTCCTCGTCCTCGCTGGATTCTTCACCGGGATCTTCGACGGGTCGGGCTCGACCGCACGGTCACCGGTGGCGTCGAGCCCGACGCGCAGGTCGGTGTCGGTGACGTGGAGATCAGCGGTCGAGCCCGACCCGTCGAAGATTCCGGTGACGAATCCCGCGAGGCCGAGGACGTACGCGACGACGATCCGGACCTCGTCGGGATCGACCATCGGCACTTCGCCGCGCGGATCCATCAGGTCGTGCTCGTGGACCCAGGAGTCGAAGAGCATGTGGGCAAGGCTCAGCCACCCGGGGACGTGCCCCGGGGGCGCTTCGGCGGTCCGGTTCCAGTCGTCGACCGACCAACCATCGACGGTGCGCTCGATGCGTGCATCGCTGACGCGCAGGGTCTCGAGCAGCTCGGTGGGGGATTGCCCGTCCAGCATCGCTGCCGTCGCGCCCGGGAGCACCTGAGCGTCGAAACCTTCCAGGAGACGGGTGGGCTCACCCTTGGCGCCCTGATGGAGCGTGTATCCCTCGAATTCAGAGACGGATGCGAGATGACGGACGATGCCCGCGACGGACCAGGCGTCGCAGCGAGTCGCGTCATCCCAACGCGTTGTCGGCAGCGCAGCGAGCCAGGCGGCGAGCCGCGCCCGGTGGCCGAACCAGGCCGGAGCGATGGTCAGGGGATCGAGCTCGATGTCGAGGGGTGCGCCCGTTCCTCCGTAGAACTGCGGCACGAGCGCCATGGGAAGTCCTTGTCGTGTCGACGGATCAAGATTCGAGCGTGGCGACGATATCGAGGGCACGGCAGGCGAAGCGCCAACCCTCGTCTCCGCCGCCGCGGTTCGGGACGAACGTGTCCCGATAGCGGATGTGGAGGATGTGGTCATGGGTCCGGCCGTCGGCTCCGGTGGTGAAGTGGTGCGCGGTGCAGTACGTCTCGCCGTGGAGCCCGTCGGCTTCGACCCAGAGGCGGACCTGTCCGACGAGGTGGAAGGTGCGCTCGTAGCGGTCGAGCTTCTCCATCGCGGTGAGGATCGCGGCGCGGCCTTCCCGGGTCCCGGACCCCGAGACCAGCACGGCATCCTCGGCGAACAGCGTGCCGAGCGCCGCGAAGTCGCGGTCGTCGACATGGGACGCGTAGCGGTGCGACAGGTCGATGAGCGCCCTGCGGTCGTCGCGGCTGAGGTCCACGTCGAGAACCTAACGCCCTCGGTCGTCACCTCGGAGGCTCGCCTCGCGGTACCGGCTCGGACCTAACCTCGGAGGTGATGACCGCTCATGCGACACCGGTGCTCTCGATGATGCTCGTGACGTTCTCGGCCGAGGACCCGGGCGGCTGGGAGCACATGCTGCGTCGGGCCGAGGAGGCCGACCGGGCCGGGATCGACAGCCTGGCGCTCAGCGACCACGTCGTGTTCGGGGAGCACCTCGATGCCTACGCCGATCCCGCGCGTGGGGGCGCCGAAGGCGGCCGCCAGCCCACTGGGCCCGATGGGCACTGGCTCGAGCCTCTGACCACCGCGACCTACCTCGCGGGGCGCACGACCCATGTCCACTTCTTCACCGGGATCCTCCTCGCTGCGCTCCGCCGTCCGGTCGTGCTCGCCAAGATGGCCGCCACGCTCGACGTGCTCTCGGGTGGGCGTCTCGACCTGGGCGTCGGTGTGGGGTGGCAGCGCGAGGAGTACGAAGCCGCGGGGCTCGACTACGCGAAGCGGGGCGCTGAGCTCAACCACTCGCTCGCGGTCGTCCAGACGCTCTGGCGCGAGACCGCGGCCAGCTTCTCCGACGATCGCCTCGAGTTCACCGCGATCCATCAGATGCCGAAGCCCACGCGACCCGGTGGCGTGCCGATCTGGGTGAGCGGGACGATCAACGACCGTGCGATGGCGAGGCTGGCCCGTTTCGGGCAAGGCTGGATCCCCTGGGGTCCCGATGCAGACGATCTCGTGGAGTCGATCCCGCGGATGCGCGCCGCGGTAGCGGCGGCAGGTGCCGACCCCGATCCCATCCAGGTCACCGGTGCGTTGCCCGTCGTGAAGGGAACAGACGGCGAGGACGATCTCGACGCGACCATGGCGGTGGTCCCCGCACTGCGTGCGGCCGGCGTCACCGACTTCCGCCTGGGTCTGCGGATCCGGCCCGACGCGGCGGATGCCGAGGAACGTCTCGCAGCCCTGGTCCACGCGTTCCGTTCCACCGTCGGCCGCCCGACCGCCGGCTAGTCCATGACGGTCGCGGTTCGGTCGTACGTGGACCAGACGCTCGGCTACTTCGATCGCCCCCACGCCGGCGTCCCCACGGCGCCCGTCGCCTCGAACGCGGCCTGGCGGGGCGACGAGCTCGGAGGCACCGACACCTGGTCGACCGACCTCTCCACCGACGAGATCGATGAGTTCATCGGGATTGGACAGCACCTGGGCGCTGATGTGGGGTTGTTGGCCGCGACGAGGCGGTCGGAGCTGACGGCACCGGTGCTCGCCGCGAGGGTGGCCTCGTGGCGCGACGAGCTACAGGTGGGGCGGGGCTTCATCGTGCTGCGAGGGTTCCCCGTCGACCAGCTCTCCCTCGACGAGTGCGAAGCCGCGTACTGGGCTCTCGGATTGCTCCTCGGCCGCCCCGGGGCACAGAACGGAGCAGGAGACCTGCTGGGACACGTCCGTGACTACCACGAGCCGGCCGAGACGACCGCGACGATCCGGGAGTACCGCACGACCGTCGACATCAACTTCCACTGCGATGCGGCGGATGCGGTCGGGCTGCTCTGCTGTTCGCCGGCGGCCCGGGGCGGAGCGTCGCGACTCGTCTCGTCGGCCGGGGTGTTCAACGAGATGCTCCGCATCGATCCCCACCTCGCGGCGCGCCTCTGCGAGCCGGTCGAGCTCGACGCCCGAGGCGACGGCGGCGGCTTCGATCACGTTCCGGTGCAGCCCGTGTGCTTCGACGGGACCACCGTCCGCACGTTCATGCACCTCGGTTACTTCCGATCTGCGGCTCGGCACCCCGACGTGACGCTCGATGATCGACTGGTCGCCGCCCTGGAGCTCTGGGAGTCGATCGCGTCGGGCCCGGGCATGGCCGTCGACATGGATCTCGCGCCCGGCGACCTCCAGCTGTGCTCGAACCACTCGATCGCCCACGCCCGCACCGGCTATGTCGACGACAGCGAACGGCCGCGCCATCTGCTGCGGCTCTGGCTCACGCTCGACTGAGGATGCGCACGCCGGGCGATCCTGCCGACGAACGTGTGACCGAACTGGTCGCGGCCTGGCTGGAGCGCGAGCTGGGGGGACGGGTCTCCGAGATCCAACGGCAGCCGCGCTGGCGTCCGGTGTGGTTCGCCGACGTCGAGCGCGACGGTGCGACGCTCGAGCTCTGCGTGCGCGGAGATCGCACCGACATGGAGCTGATCTTCCCGCTCACCCACGAGATGCGCTTCCAGGAGCTGCTCCACGAGCGGGGGATCCCGACCGCGACGGTGCACGGCTGGATCGACGAGCCCGGCGCGTACGTGATGGACCGCGTCGGCGGTCGGGCCGACTTCACAGACTGTCCGGCCGAGGAACGCGACGCGGTGGTCGACCATTACCTCGCGATCCTCGCCGAGCTGCACGCGCTGGATCCCGCTCCCTTCGTCGCGGCCGGGATCACTGCCCCGGACGAGCCTGCCGTGAGCGGCTCGATCGGGATGGCGCGGTACGAGGCGGTCTACCGCGCGCAGAAGCGGGTCGCCGACCCGTTCCTCGAGTTCGCACTCGGATGGCTCCGACGGAATCCGCCCGAGAGCCGCGGTCGCGCCGCTCCGATCGTGTGGGACTCGGGACAGTTCCACCACGCCGACGGGCGTGTCGTCGCGGTGCTCGACCTCGAGCTGGGTCATGTCGGTGACCCGATGATGGATCTGGCCGCGTGGCGCATGCGCGACACCGTGCTCCAGTTCGGCGACTTCGAGTCGCTCTACGCGCGCTACGAAGCGCTGTCGGGTACGCCAGTCGACCTCACCGCGATCCGCCGGCATCACGTTGCGTTCACGCTCACGAACCAGCTCGTGTTCGGGGCCGCGATCGCCGACCCGCCTCCGGGCAGTGATCTCATGACGAACCTTCAGTGGTGCGCCGAGACCAACCTCTTCGCGACCGAGGCCCTGGCGGAGGAGATGGGTGTCGAGCTCCCGGAGATCGAGGCGCTCGATCCCGTGGATTCGCCCCATGCGCCCGCACATCGATCTCTGGTCGAGCTGCTCGGCTCGGTGGAGGCCGACGACGAGTACCTGCGCTACCGGCTGCGCACTGCGTTTCGCACCGCCCGCCACGTGGCCCGCACCGACGAGGTCGGCGACGCGGTGATGGCCGCGGACCTCGCTGACGTCAGCGACCTTCTCGGTCGACGCCCGCAGGGGTGGCGGGAAGCCGACGCAGAGCTCGAGGCGTTCGTGCTCACCGATGCCGATGTCGGGCGCCACGATGAGCGCCTCCTCGGGCTGTTCCACCGTCGCCACCTGCGGAGGCAGGCGCTCCTCGGGCCGCCCGGATCCGCGATGACCCGGCATCTGCCGATCCAGTCGTTCGGACCGCCTCGGTGACCCCGATAGCGTCGGTGTCATGAAGGCAGCCGTGTACTACGAGACCGGTCCACCGTCCGTCTTCCGCTATGAGGACGTCCCCGACCCCGAATGTGGGCCCGGCGATGTGCTCATCGACGTCGAGGCCGTGAGCATCGAGGGCGGCGACACCCTGAATCGGGGCGGCGGCGAGATGGCGTCGACGCCGCACGTCGTCGGTTACCAGTGTGCGGGGACGATCGCCGAGGTCGGGGCCGATGTCACCGATCGGTCGGTGGGCCAGCGGGTCGTGTGCTCCTTCCTCTGGGGGTCGCATGCGGCGCGGCGCGCGGTCCCATCGATCGTGACCTGGCTCGTACCCGAAGGGCTCGACATCGTGGAGGCCGCTTGCGTGCCGATCGCGTTCGGGACCGCTGACGACTGCCTGTTCGAGTTCGGGCACCTCGCCGAGGGCGAGACGGTCCTGGTCCAGGCCGGAGCCGGGGGTGTCGGGATCGCAGCGATCCAGCTCGCGAAGCGCGCCGGAGCCACCGTGCTGGCGACTGCATCGAGCGACGAGAAGCTCGAGCGGCTCCGCGAGTTCGGACTCGACCACGGGATCAATTACCGCGACACCGACTTTGCCGTCGTCGCTCGTGAGCTGACGGGAGGTGCGGGCGTCAACCTCGTTGTCGACTCGGTCGGATCGACGCTGACGGGCAGCGTCGCGTCGCTCGCATACCGCGGGCGCGTGAGCCTCGTGGGCCAGGCCGGGCGTGATCAGCAGCCGTTCGACGCGTCGGCGCTCATGATGGGCAACCAGACCGTGACCGGGGTGTTCTTCGGTGCCGAGATCGCGACCGACCGAGCCCGCACGATGGTCGAACGGCACCTCGACGAGGTGGCTGCGGGAACCCTGAAGGTCGTCGTGGATCGCGCCTACCCGCTCGCCGAGGCCGCTGACGCGCACGCGTACCTGGAGCGTCGGGCCGCGTTCGGACGGGTGGTGCTCGTCCCGTAGCGCACGGTGGCCCGGCCGATCAGACAGGGGAGCCGGGAGTTCTCGGGCTCAGGAATCATCTGGCGGATGCCGATGTTCTCAAGGGTACGAACGACGCCATCCGGGAGGCGCGAACAACCGCCAGCAGATATCCCCCATATCGGCTACACTCCCGAATCCGTCGGGAATGGCACCAGTTCATCTGCTCCGGCCGGATCCGGCTTCCCCGAGCCGCCCAGCCGCCAGGAAACGTCACGTCTTCCCGCTCCCCAGAGATTCCCCCCCAGAAACTCCGATGACGCCCAGCCACCAAGTGGCAGGAACGTCACCAACAACGAAGAGAGCCCCCATGAGCAAGACCCCCACCACGACC
>JANOWV010000424.1:0-2549 GCA_031418075.1 Actinomycetes bacterium | reverse complement strand
TCTTGGACTTGTCCGGCTTGGTCTGGCGACCTTTGCGGACCAGCTGTTGGATCGTGGGCACTCGAAACCTTCTCTGCGTTGTGCTCTGCGTTGTGCTCTGCGTGATCGATGCGCGTCGTGGAACCTGACGCGGAACGGAAGCGAGGCTACTCCTACTCCTCGGTTCCCGTCCCTTCGAGCGGCGGGATCTCGTCTTCGGGCGTTGCGCGCACGACGGTGAGGAGTGCACCAGGATCGGCCACGATCTCGGTGGCAGCTGCGTCGACGGCATCTCCCTCGGCCGCGATGCTCTCCCTGAGGTACTGCGCCATCTGCTCGGCGTCGAACTCCGACGAGTAGAAGGGCAGGGGCTCGTAGTCGGGCGCCTCGGTGATGATCTCGCGGTACACCGGCATGCCGGTCCCGGCCGGGATCAGCTTCCCGATGATCACGTTCTCCTTGAGCCCGAAGAGCCCGTCGGTCTTGCCCTCGATGGCCGCCTCGGTGAGCACTCGGGTGGTCTCCTGGAAGGACGCGGCCGACAACCACGAGTCGGTCGCGAGGGAGGCCTTGGTGATCCCCATGAGCTCGGGACGACCCTCGGCGGGCTGGAGGCCCTGCTCGACGAGGTTCCGGTTCGTGTCGGCGAACGCGCGGGCGTCGGCCTTCTGACCCGGGAGGAGCTTCGAGTCACCCGGCTCGGACACACCGACCCTTCGGAGCATCTGGCGGATGATCACCTCGACGTGCTTGTCGTGGATGGACACACCCTGCTCGCGGTACACCTTCTGCACCTCGTCGACGAGGTACTGCTGGGTCTCGCGGATGCCCTTGACCTCGAGCACCTTCTTGGGGTCGCGGGGGGTGTCGTCGTCACCGGTGAGCTGGTCGCCGGCGGAGACCTCCGCACCGTCCTTCACCTTCGGGCCCTTGGCGCCCGAGTAGAGGTGGGCGCGGCGGGCAATGACGTGCTCGTCCTCGGTGCCGTCGTCGCCGACGATCACGATGACCCGCTCGCCCTTCTCGCTCTCACCCAGTCGCACGACCCCGGACGACTCCGCGAGGACCGTGGCGCCCTTCGGCGTCCGAGCCTCGAACAGCTCGACGACGCGGGGCAGACCGTGCGTGATGTCGTCGCCCGCCACACCACCGGTGTGGAAGGTCCGCATCGTGAGCTGGGTCCCGGGCTCGCCGATCGACTGCGCCGCGATGATCCCGACGGCCTCGCCGAGGTCGACGGGCTTGCCGGTGGCGAGCATCGTGCCGTAGCAACGTCCGCACACCCCGGTGATCGACTCACACGTCAGCACGGAGCGCACGCGGGCTCGGTCGATCTTCTTGTCCTGGGCCAGCGCCTCGACCTGTTCCTCGGTCAGCTCCTGGTCCTGCTCGATCACCGTGCCATCGGTCAGGGTCACCGGCTCGAGCAGGCACCGGCCGATGAGCCGGGTCTCGAGGTACCGGTACTGGTCGCTGGTCGCGCTGATGTCGTCGATCCAGATGCCTCGGGCCGAGCCGCAGTCCTCTTCGCGGACGATGATCTCCTGCGACACGTCGACGAGACGACGGGTCAGGTAACCGGAGTCCGCGGTGCGAAGCGCCGTGTCGGCGAGGCCCTTGCGGGCACCGTGCGTGGAGATGAAGTACTCGAGGACCGACAGGCCCTCACGGAAGTTCGACTTGATCGGCCGGGGGATGATCTCCCCTCGGGGGTTGGCGACCAGACCACGCATACCGGCGATCTGGCGGACCTGCACCGCGTTGCCTCGGGCACCGGAGCCGACCATCATCTCGATCGGGTTGAACCGGTCCTGCGCGAGGGTCACCTCCATGGCCTTGGCGACCACATCGGTGGCTTCCGACCAGAGCTCGCGCTCGAGCTGACGACGCTCCTCGTCGGTGAGCAGGCCCTTGTCGAAGTTGCTCTCGATCTTGTCGGCCTCGGCCTCGAAGCGCTCGAGGATCTCGCCCTTCGACGGCGGCGTCTTGACGTCGTCGATCGAGATCGTGAGCCCGGACCGGCCCGCGAACTCGAAGCCGAGCTCCTTGAGGTTGTCGAGGCTCTGCGCGACCTCTGCACGCGAGTAGCTCTCGACCAGCTCGCTCACGAACTCGGTGAGGGCGCGCTTCTTGTAGCCGCCGTCACCGGTCCCGCGGAACGGGAAGTCGATCGGGAACGACTCGTTGAAGAGGAGCCGCCCGAGCGTCGTCTCGACGAGCGCCGTGCCGTCGCCGTTGGAACCTTGACGGCGCAGCACGATCGAGTCGGGATGCTTCGCGTCGCGCACCGGGAACTGGTCCTCCGGGAAGCGCCCACCTGGCATCCGCACCTTGATCACGGCGTGGATGGAGACGGCGTCGTCACCGGGGTCCTGGCTGTGGCCACCGGGGTTGATGTCGTAGGCCATCTGGGCCTCGTCGAGCGACGCGAACGTCCGCCCCTCACCGGCAGCACCGGCGACGACCTCGGTGAGGTAGTAGCAGCCGATGATCATGTCCTGGGACGGCACCGCGATCGGACGACCGTGCGCCGGCGACAGGATGTTGTGCGCCGACAGCATGAGCAGCCG
>JANOWV010000423.1:0-3478 GCA_031418075.1 Actinomycetes bacterium | reverse complement strand
CAGCAACGTATCCATCGCGGTGTAGAGGAACCAGAAGACCATTGCCCCGATGACCGGACCGAGCACGCTCGCCACGCCGCCGACGATGAGGACCGTGTACGCGAAGAACGTGAGCGGCGACTTCCAGTAGTCGGCATTGGTGAAGGACGCATCGATGGCGATGACCATCCCGCCCATCGCCCCGAACACGCCGCCGATCACCAGGGTCTGGAGCTTCGCTCCGAAGGCGTTCTTGCCGAGACTGCGGGCCGCGTCCTCGTCCTCCCGGATGGATCGCAGCACTCGCCCGTAGGGGCTGCGGACGAGCAGCCACACGACCACTGACCCGATCACCACAATGCCCCAAGCGACCGTGAGCAGCCAGAGCGTTCGATGGTTGAACGACACATCGCCGATCCCGTAGCGCCCCGGACTGTAGGGATTCAGGCGGTAGAAGGACTCGGCGAACCCACCGATGCCGAAGGCACCGCCGGTGAGGCCCTCGAGCTGGCGGGAAGCCACGCCGATGCGGAGGATCTCCGCCGCCGAGATCGTCACGATCGCGAGATAGTCGGTGCGCAGACGGAGGGTCGGGATGCCGAGCAGCAGCGCAAGGACGATCGCGGCGCCGATCCCGACGAGCAGCGCGACCCAGAGTGGTGCCCCGCCGTCGACGGTGATCGCGGTGCCGTACGCACCGACGAGGAGGAACCCGACCTGGCCGAAGTTGAGCAGCCCAGTGAAGCCGTACTGGACGTTGAGGCCGATCGCGGCCAACGCGAACGCGGCCGCGTTGATGCCCAATCCCGACCGGATGCCGTCCGTGAGGACCCGTCCGAAATTCACGGCGTCGCTCCCCCCTGCCGCACGGTCATCCGATCCGCTCCCGCACACCGAGGATGCCCTGCGGGCGGAACAGCAGCACGATGATGAGCATCGCGAGCGCGATCGCGTTCTTGAAGTCGGTCGGGATCCAGAACGTCCCGATCTCGAGCACGAGTCCGAGGAGCGCGCCGCCCACCATCGCCCCGAATGCCGAGCCCAAGCCACCGAGGATCATCGCCGCGAAGATCACCAACAACACCTTGAAGCCCATGTCGTACTCGACCGTCTGCGTCATGCCGAGCAGCACACCAGCAGCCGCGGCGAGGGCACCGCAGGCGATCCACACCGCGAGGATCACCCGCTGCACGTCGATTCCGGAGGACTCGGCGAGATCAGAGTTATCGGTCACGGCACGCACCGCGGTGCCGAGACGGGTACGGAGCAGGAGCAGCGCGACCACCACGAGGATCGCGGTGCAGATCACGATCGTCGCGACGCTCTTGGGCAGGATGTCGAGCGGTCCGATCGACCACGACGACTGCACCGCGTACTGGCTGTAGGAGCGGGGCGCGGCACCAAAGGCGACCTGGAAGACGCTCCGCAGGAAGAGCGCGAGCCCGATCGACACGACCAGCAGTGCCACGTTGCCCGTGCGCCGCTTGCGAAGCGGGCGCCAGAGGCCGACCTCCAGTGCACCGCCCAGGACACCACCCAGCAGCACCGCCAGCGTTCCGGCGATCACGAGCGTGAGTCCGAGCCCCTGGGACGGCGAGTTCAGGTACCACGCGACGATTGCGCCGAAGGCGAGCAGCTCGCCGTGGGCGAAGTTGATGAGCCCCGTCGTGCCGTACACGAGCGAGAGCCCCACTGCGGCGACCGCGACGATCAATCCGAAGCGCAGGCCGCTGCCGGCGAGATCGACGATCCGATCGAGATCTGATGCGACGACGGTGCCCCGGTCGCCGAACGGGAAGAGCACGAACTTCGCCCGATTGGCCTGCACGATCACGCTGGCGAGGGACAGACGTTCGGGGAGTCCGTCCTCCTTCTTGATCGTGGATCGGTCGACACTGACCTCGTAGGTCCCTGGACCGGGCACCGGGATGAGCGCGAGCCCGTCGGCATCGGACTCCGCTTCGCCGACCTTCTTGCCCTCCTGGCGAACGATCACAGTGACGCCCTCGATCGGGCGCTGCTTGCCTGCTGCGGCGAAGAGCCGAACGTTGATCGACTCCCCCAACGGAGCAGTCGACGTGGCGGGCACCGTGGTAGTCGTCGGGTCGTCGGACTGGGCCGACCGCTCGGCGACCACGCCGGCCAACGCAGGGCTCGCGACCGCGAGCATCGCGCCACCCACGAGGAGGAGCGCCAGAGCGCCGCGCCGGTACCTCGTGGCAGGCGAAGTCGTCAGCGCCATCCGACCGGTGTCCCCCCTCCGGGCTGTGCGTCCGTGTCCTGCCATCGGCCGTTGCTGTGCTCGGCGGCCGCAGACTAGTCGGATGCCGCCGATCCGCCAGATGCATCAGCACCGGCGCGCTCGCGCAGCACGAACTTGAGCACCTTGCCGCTCGCGTTCATGGGGAGCTCGTCCACGACGTCGACGACGCGGGGAACCTTGTAGTTCGCAAGGTGCTCCCGCGCCCATGCGACCACCTCGTCGGGCGACACGGTGACACCGGGGCGAGGCACGACGAACGCGCGTGCCACCTCACCGAGGCGATCGTCGGGAACTCCGATGACCGCGACCTGCGCCAGGGCATCGTTGCGCAGCAGCAAGTTCTCGATCTCGGCCGGATAGGCGTTGAAGCCACCGACGATGAACATGTCCTTCTTGCGATCAGTGATGCGGACGTACCCGCGATCGTCCATCACGCCGATGTCGCCCGTGTGCAGCCACCCGTCGGCATCGATCGTCGCCGAGGTCTCGCCTGGTTCGTCGTAGTACCCCCGCATCACGTGGTAGCCACGGGTGACGACCTCGCCCGGCTCCCCGACCAGCACCTCGGCACCGTCGTCGTCGACGATCCGCAGCTCGGTGTCGGGGATCGCCTTGCCCGACCAGTTCGCGATCGTCGCGGGGTCGTCGTCGTGGCGGCACATCGCCGTCGTCCCCGTGCTCTCGGTAAGGCCGTAGCCGGTGATGATCGTTGCGAAGGTCATCTCGTCGCGCAGACGTTCGATGAGACGCACGGGCACCGCGGCCGCACCGGTCACCGTGAGCCGCAGTGACGACAGGTCGAACGCGTCGCGATCCGGGTAGTCGAGGATGCTCTGGAGCAGGGTCGGCGGGCCGGGCAGCACCGAGATGCGCTCCGCAGCGACCATCTCGAGCACCTTCGGCACGTCGAACACCGAGAACGGCACCACCGTGGCGCCACGCAGGATGCACGACATCCAGCCGGCCTTGTACCCGAAGGTGTGGAAGAACGGGTTGACGATGAGGTACCGGTCGCCGGCGCGCAACCCCACGACATCGGTCCACGCCTCGTAGACCCGCACGCTCTGGCCGTGCGTGGTCATCACCCCCTTGGGCTGACCGGTGGTGCCCGACGTGAAGATCAGGTCGGAGAGATCCTCGGGTGCGACCGCATCGATCCGGGCATCGGCCGTCGCGACATCGATGCCATCACCGCCCTCGAGGTAGGTCGCGAAGCTCTCCGTTCCCTCGGGCGCG
>JANOWV010000422.1:0-5613 GCA_031418075.1 Actinomycetes bacterium | reverse complement strand
GCGTGCACGCCCGTCAGCCAGCCATAGGTCGCTTCGGTCGAGTAGACCCGCAGTACGAGCTCCTTCCGTGCTCCCGGGAGTTGATTCCTCCCTCGCGGGAGTTCCATCCCGATCCAGTCGCACTCGCCTTCGGTCTGGGCTTCCGCAATACCATCAATGGCACTCGCGACCTCCTCAGCGGCGAGCAGCCGCGCACAATCCGTCGTGCGGTCGGGGAAAATCCCACATTGCTGTGCAGCATTGACGAGCGCAGCCTGCTCTACGTCAGACGATGGCTCACTAGAGCCAAAGCGCTTACGGATGTATCGCTCGAACTTGTCGGCAACCGGGTCGATTTGCTTGACCTTGAACCCGATCTCTTTCGCTACATCAATCGCGCTCTCGAACTCGCCAAACTCTCGACCAGCAAGCTCGGCAATCTGTCGCTGTGTGACGCCCGCCGACTTGAGCAGCTCGACACCGTGACGGTTCGCAGACGCAAGCTCCTTCCAGTAGTTGGCAAGCTCGGGCGGAGCAAGCGTGAGCGCTCGTGAGGCGAGCCCCGCTTGTCGCGGTGTCACAAACAGCATGACGTACTGGTCCGGCAGGTGGGGAAACTCGTGGTTCACCTGTTCGAAGGCTCGAAACACTTCACAGAGCGCTTCGCTCTCGTTGGTTGACTGAGCGCCCGCGTCGGCAGTGACGTTCGCTGTTGTCGCGAGGCTGAACAGCACGGACGTCGCGGTCATCCGCGCGACCCACCGTCGCGACCCCCTACCGAGGAGTCTCATTGATGCGGTTTAGCAGAACTGCGGTGCGCAAGCCCCGAGCCAAAGAGCCGACGTCATCATGTGCGTGTAGGTGGAACGGAAGTTTGAGTCAGTGTCGGAGGGGGGACTTGAACCCCCACGCCCTTTCGGGCACTAGCCCCTCAAGCTAGCGCGTCTGCCGATTCCGCCACTCCGACGTGGACAGGAGATTGTAGCGAAGGCTCCTCGTGATCCCGCTGCTGTGCTGGCGAAGCGCGCTCGCGCTCGACGGCAGTCGACGTGCGGCACCGCGAGGAATCCGCGTCGCGAACTCGACGATGGGCGCGGCGTCCAGAACTCCGGTATTCGTTGTCACACCCCCCTGGCACAGTGTCAACATGAGCATGACCGAACATACGTTCGCCCTCGACACCACCGTCGAGCAGCTCCGGGAGCTGGCCGCAGCCGTCGAGCCCGATCGCTACGCGGGCGCCGACGCCGCCCGGCTCACCAAGGTCGCCGCCGAGGGCGAACGGCTCTGCGCGTACCTCAAGGTCACGCTCGCCCGTCGAGCCGAGGAGACGAACGCCTGGCGCGGCGGACGAGCGGCAAGCCCCGAGCAATGGCTCGCGGAGGCATCAGGCTGCTCCGAGGGGCAGGCGCGCGAGGCACTGGTGACCGCACGGCGGGTGGAGACGCTGCCCGCGACGCACGAGCAGCTGCGGTCAGGGGTCCTCTCGTTCGGCCAGGCGACACTCGTGAGCGCCGGCGCCGCCGTCGACCCGGGATCCGAGACGCGGCTGTTGCGTGCCGCCGAGCGCTCCGGGATCCGGGGGCTCCGCCAGGAGAAGGAACGCGTGGTCGCCGCCGCCACCGACATGGAGGCAGCCGCTCGGCGAGCGCACCGCGACCGGCACCTGCGCACCTGGCAACAGGGCCCGGCCACCCACGGCTCGTTCTCCGGGCCAACGACCGACGTCGCCGACCTGCTCGAAGCACTCGAGCCGCTCACCGAGCGCCGGTACGAGGCGGCCCGGACGGCCGAGCAGCGCGAGTCACACGACGCCTACCGGTTCGATGCGCTCATCGAGCTCGGCCGGTCCGGTGGCGCCGCGGGGAGCGGGCGACCGAAGCACGTCGCCCGAGTGCGCGTCGACCTCCCGGCCCTCCTGCGGGGCCACGCCGAGCCCGGCGAGATGTGCGAGATCCCCGGCGTGGGACCCGTCCCCGTGTCGCACGCCCGCGAGGTACTTGCCCACGGACTCCTCCAGCTCGTCATCACCGACGGGGTCGATGTGCAGACGGTCGTGTCGACCACCCGCCACGTCCCCACGCCGCTCAAGATCGCCATCGCAGAACGCGACCAGACCTGTCGGGTCCGGGGCTGCGACTGCGACCACCACCTACACCGACATCACCTCGAGCGTTTCGCCGACGGCGGGCTCACCGCCTACAAGATCCTCGGCAACCTCTGCGTGCGCCACCACCATCTTGTCCACGACAGCGGCAACGAGATCGTCGTCGAGGCCGACGGGTCTTGGGACCTCCGGGCGCCGCCCGTGATGGCCACCGATGCCGCGTGACCAACCAGAGCGAACGATGGCGACTCGAGCACCGCGATCAGACGACCGCGGTCACCTCGGCGAAGTGGCACGCGACCGGATGACCCTGGCCGCGATCGACCAGCTCGGGCTCATCGGTCGAGCAGATGTCCTGCGCCTTCCAGCAGCGCGTACGGAACCGGCATCCAGTCGGCGGATCGACCGGGCTCGGCAGATCGCCCGCGAGCACGATGCGATGGCGCGCGCGCTCACGTCGGGGATCGGGTTCGGGCACCGCCGAGAGCAACGCCTGGGTGTACGGATGGCCGGCACCGGCGTAGATGTCCCCGGCCGCACCGATCTCGACGATCTTGCCGAGGTACATCACCGCGATGCGGTCCGAGATGTGACGGACGACCGACAGGTCGTGGGCGATGAACAGGAACGCGAGGTTCAGCTGCCGCTGGAGATCCGCAAGCAGGTTGAGGACCTGCGCCTGGATCGACACGTCGAGCGCCGAGACCGGCTCGTCGAGCACCACGAGGTCGGGCTCGAGGGCGAGCGCGCGAGCGATTCCGATCCGCTGGCGCTGACCGCCCGAGAACTCGTGCGGGTACCGCGTGGCGTGCTCGGCTCGGAGTCCGACCATCTCCAACAGCTCCGGCACTCGGCGCCGCACGTCGTCCCGATATCCCTGGATCACGAGCGGTTCCCCCAGGATCTCCTGCACCCGCATCCGGGGGTTCAACGATGCATACGGGTCTTGGAAGACGATCTGCATCCGACGCCGGTGCGCCCGCAGCGCACGACCGCGCAGCTGCGAGATATCCCCACCTTCGAACGAGATCGAGCCGGACGTCGGTTCGAGGAGGCGCAGAACGAGCCGGCCGGTCGTCGACTTCCCGCACCCCGACTCGCCGACCAACCCGAGCGTCTCGTTGCGGTCGAGGCTGAACGACACGTCGTCGACTGCATGCACGACCCCGGCGGCCCCCCCGAAGTACCCCCGCTTGACGTCGAAGTGCTTCACGAGGTGGTTCACGCACAGCAGCGGCTCGCTCATGCGCGTGCGACTTCCCGCGCCGCCGCCAGTTCGGGGAGTTCCGCGGCACGGAAGCAGGCTGACCGTTGACTCCCCCCGCCAACCGACTCCAGCTCCGGCCGCTCAGTGCGACACCGGTCCTGCACGTACGCACATCGTGGCGCCAGCGCACACCCTGGAGGAAGATCGATGACGCTCGGCGGGGTCCCCGGGATCGTTCGGAGCGGCTGACGCCGGTCCGAGTCGAGGCGAGGCAACGAGTCGAGCAGGCCGCGTGTGTACGGGTGTCGGGCGTCGTAGAACAGCTCGTCGAGCGTCCCCTCTTCCACGATCCGGCCCGCGTACATGACGACCACTCGATCCGCCATCCCGGCGACCACACCGAGGTCGTGGGTGATGAGAAGCATCGCGGCATCGGTCTCGCGTTGGGCCTCCTGGAGCACCTCGAGGACCTGGGCCTGGATGGTCACATCGAGTGCCGTGGTCGGCTCGTCGGCGATGAGGAGTTTCGGCTTGTTGGCGATCGCCATCGCGATCATCGCCCGCTGGCGCATCCCACCCGAGAACTGGAGGGGATAGTCGCGCGCGCGGTCGCCGGCGTGGGGAATCCCGACCTGATCAAGGAGTACCGCAGCCTGGCGGCGAGCCGCGATCTTCTTGTCGTACGAGTGCGTCAACAGCGCTTCGGCGATCTGGTCACCAACTCGGAAAGCGGGATTGAGCGACGAGAGGGGGTCCTGGAAGATCATCGCCAAGTCGCCGCCCCGCAGCTTTCGGTAGTCACGTTCGGCGAGCACGCGCAATTCGCGCCCCTCGAAGTTGATCGAACCATTCACGACTCGGCCGGGCTTCTCGATGAGACCCATCACCGAGAGCGCGCTGACGCTCTTGCCCGAACCCGACTCCCCCACGATTGCCAGGGTCTCCCCTGCAGCCACGGCGAAGGACACACCGTTCACCGCGTTGACCACACCTTCATCCGTGTGGAACTCGACCCGGAGATCCTCGACCGTGAGCAGCGCTTCCTTCACCGCACCGCCCGAGGATCGAGCGCGTCACGCAGGCCATCGCCCACGAAGTTCACGCACAGCACGACGAGGAAGAGCATCAGCCCCGGGAAGATGATCAGGTACGACAGGTCGGTTCCCACCGTGCTCTCGGCATCCGAGATGAGGTTGCCGAGTGAGACGTCGGGAAGCTGGATCCCCGCGCCGAGGAACGACAGCGTGGCCTCGGTGATGATCGCCAAGCCGACCGCGAGCGTCCCGAAGACCACGATCGCTCCGAGGGCGTTCGGGAGCAGGTGACGCAGGATGATCCGCCGAGCCGGTGCTCCCGCGGCCACCGCAGCTTCGACGTACTCCTTCTCGCGCAACGACAGGTACTCCCCGCGCACGATCCGGGCCATCGGCATCCACCCGAGGATGCTGATCACGATGATCATCCCGCTGACCTCGGTCGCCGGCGGCAAATCGATCAGACCGAAGAAGGTGGGATCGGGGTTCGTCGCGAGGATGAGCAGGACGGCAAGCGCGGGCAGTACAAGTACGAGGTCAGTGAAACGCATCATCGCCTGATCGACCCACCCGCCGTAGTAGCCAGCCAGGGACCCGATCACCACACCCACGATCACCGAGATGATCGCGACACCCAACCCGACGAGCAGCGACTTCTGGAGCGCGTAGAGAACTCGGGTGAACTGGTCACGTCCCAGCTTGTCGGTACCGCCCAGGTGGTCCCAGGATGGTGACTGGCGCGCCTGCTTGAGCGTCGCCGCGTCGAGCTGCGGATTGAACTCGTACGGCGAGATGACGTCGGCGAACATCGCCATCCCGCCGAGCAGCACGAGGATCAGGAGCGAGATGACCGCCAGCTTGTGGCGCAGGAAGCGACGCACGACGAGTCGCCACTGCGACCGGACCGGCACCGCGGTCGCGAGGATCTCACCGTCCAGCACGGTCACATCGTGCAGTCCAGAACTCCCGGCGCTCACCTTCTCACCAACCCTCGAGTCGCGTACGCGCTCATCACGCGGATCCGGTTCACCCGCTGCGCCGTCGACGCCGCGCCCGGTCCCCGATCCATCCGTCATGCGATCCGCACCCGGGGATCGAGCACGCCGTACATCACATCGGCGATGAGGTTGAAGATGATGATGAACGCTCCCGTCACCAGCATCCAGGGAAGAAGGATGTTGGTGTCGCCGTTCGTGAGGGCACTCAGCAGGAGCGTGCCCATCCCGGGCCGCGAGAAGACCCGCTCGTTGATGATGAGCCCACCGAAGAGCGCACCGACGTCGAGG
>JANOWV010000421.1:0-2537 GCA_031418075.1 Actinomycetes bacterium | reverse complement strand
TGCTGCCGGGCCGGGTGAGGCCGGGCTCGACGACCGGCGTGCTCCACACCAGCTCGCCGGTGTCTCGGTCGAGCGCGTAGTACGTGCCGTCCTTCCCGCCGAGCCCGACGATGGCGCGGGGCGAGCCGTCGGGTGCAGTCGACTCGAAGAGGTTGGGAGCACCGGCGAAGTCGAGGTCGTCGCGGTTGGGCTCGTGGGGCTGGTGCGTCCAGCGGACCGTGCCGTCGTCGAGGTCGAGGGCGACGACTGCCTCGGCGAATCGGCCCCATCCCTTCGGGCTGGTCACGCAGTTCCCGGTGCCGAAGAGCACGAGACGTCGCTCCACGTCGATCGTGGGCGACCCCCACACGTCGCCGCAGCCGGACCCGGTTGCGTCGTTGCCCGCGCTGCTGTCGTCGGTAGGTGCGGTCTCGGTGCGCCACTTGACCTTGCCGGTGCGGGCGTCGAGTGCCAGCACACCTGCGGGCTCACCCGCTGGGCTGTTGTGGACGTCCCAGCCGACGATGACGGTGCCGTCGACGACGAGGGGGGAGCTCTCGATCTCGGTGGGGTCGTTCTTGTCGCCGGGTCGGCCCAGCTCGACCTTCCACTGCTGCTTTCCGTCGCTCGCCCGCAGCGCGTACAGCGTCTTCCCGCCGCCGAAGAACACGGTGCGGACCCCGCCGAGCTTCGCGACCGCCGCCGACGAAACGATCTGGCCGGCGTAGACGCGCGGGTGGGGCTTGGTCTTCACGACCCACCGCTGCGTGCCGTCGCGACGGTCGAGCGCGTAGAACCGTCCCGACCAGTCCCCGACGTAGACCGTGTTGCCCACGACCGCGGGGGTCGCGGTGACGACGTCGTGGGTGTTGAAGTACCAGATGCGCCGGAGGTCGCTCGCGTTGTCCGGCGTGAGCTCGGTGCAGTCGGTGGAGAAGGAGCGGGTGGCGTCGTGTCCCCACATGGGCCAGTCGCATCCATCGTTCGCCGCTGCTCGACGCCCGGCGTGGGAGCTTGCGGTGGTCTCGATCGCGGCGTCGAGCTTCGTGTCGGCGCGCGCGAGCGCCGGCGTCAGCGCGAGCGTCAGCGCGGACGTCACCAGCGCCACCGTGGTGAGGCGCGCGGGACGCGCGACGAGTCGCGCCTGAGTCGAGTGTCGGACCCGCATCCCCCTCCGAGCGGTCGGCAGGTGCGGATCGTAGGCGCACGGACAGGAACGGCGCGGGCGCACGTCAACTCGTATCGACCAGGGCGGGCGTGGGCGCCTCGATCTCCCACCCGTCTTCATGGGTGCCAACGAGTCGATAGCCCTGGTAGGTGATGAGGTCGTGGTGGAAGCCGCAGATCCGCACCTCGGTGGCGAGTGAGCTGATGCCGCCGCTGCACACTTCCACGATGTGATGGTCCTCGAGGTAGTCGGAGCAGGTACAGCCCGCGACCACGCAGCAGGTGTCGCGCCAGGCGAGTGCGTCCTTGAGGTACGTGCTTCCGGTGCGCCCGAGGTGGGCGATGCGGGTGACGTCGCGACCCTTGGTGAGGACCGCGTGCACGATCGGGTGGTCCTCGACCATGCGCTCGATCACGCCGACCGGGACGGGCCCGATGCCTTCGATCTCGCAGAGCTCGTTGGACTCGGTGTGGCCACGCACCAGTGCCGAATAGTCGATGCGTGCCTTGACCAACACGTTGGTACTGCTGGACGTACCCGCGGCCACTGCACCAGACGCGCCCCCGACGAGTGCGACGAGGGCGTCGGACGCGCAGTTCCCGTAGGTCTCGTCGCGTCCTGCCTGGCGCGCCGCCGTGAGCTGGTGGCGGATGTGGGGCGTGAGCGCTGCCTTGATGTGGGCGAGCGCGTCGGGGGTACCGCGCCAGCCGAGGCGGCCGGCGCCTTCGTGGTCGATCCACGTAGAGAGGTCGCGGTTGGCGTGGGCGGCGCGGTAGCGGGCTTCGACGAGCTCGGGACGCGCGGCCGCTTCGACGGCACGCGCGCGCTCACGGAGGCCGCGCAAGGAGGACCGCTCGGCCGCGCGGAGCAGCTCCGCTTCCGCGGTGGGGTCGGCGCACGCGCCCTGCACGATGGCGTGGGCCTGCGCAGGGGAGAGGAGGCCCTCGCGCAGCGCCGACTCGGTTGCCGGAAGGTCGTGCAGGTGCGCCGCCGTCTCGAGCATCCCGATCGCTTCGCCCATGGGCGCGCCCGTGGTCTGGGCGATCCACTCGGCAGGGCTCCGGGCTCCGCGCTCGGCCCACACCTTGGTCTCCGCGACGCGGGCCGCGAGCCGGGTCGTCGCGCCGTCGCACAGCCGGGACGCCTCCGCGAGCAGGGCGACGAGGGAGTGCGCGGTTCGGGCGTCGATGCACGCGGGGTCGAGCGCGCGGGAGAACTCCCGAAGTCGCTCTACTGCGTCGTGCACCGATTCGAACACGTGCTTCCCCTTCATGCGGTCGCTGTCCGTCCGAGGGACGGGGAGCTGCTGATCGGGGAAGTGGAGATCACTGTACCGAACATACGTTCGTGTTGTCAAGTCGTGACCGAAGATTTTCGAGAAGTCTTCGGG
>JANOWV010000420.1:0-9337 GCA_031418075.1 Actinomycetes bacterium | reverse complement strand
GTCGACGACCAGGTCGAACAGCTCGTCGACGGCGAGCCGTGAGCGCCAGTGGTCGCCGTATTCGCGGATGTTGTTGGTGAGGATCGCGTTTCGGAACCCTCGGTTGCCGAGGTCGCGCACGAAATTGGTGACGATGTCGCGATCGACGTCGTCGTCACCCATCGCGCCGAACATCTCCGCCGCATCGAAGCGCATGCCGGACGCGTCGGCGGCGGCGCTGATCTCTTCGAGCGCGACCGTGAAGGCGATCTCGCCTCGCTCGAGTCGGTGCCAGGCGTGGTCGGAGTCGGTGTCGTAGTCGCCGAACACGATCCGCACGAACGCATCGGGCTCGGCGCCCTGCGAACGCGCGTACGCGTGTGCCGCCGCGAACGGCGAAGGTGTGAAGACCCCACCGAAGTCCCAGATGACCGCCTCGATCGTCATCGTGATCAGACGACGCGACGGTAGCGGGCCACGGCAAGGGGGGCGCCAATCGCGACGATCCCTACGATCCACGCCAGCGCGGTCAGCACCTGGGAGCTCGCCGGACCCCCGATGGTGAGGGTGCGCACGGCGTCGACGACCACCGACACCGGCTGGTGCTCGGCGAACGCACGCAGCCAGTCGGGCATCGTCGCGGTCGGCACGAACGCTGATGACGCGAACACGAGCGGCGCCATCACCGGGAACGATGCCGCCTGCGCAGTCTCGGCGTCGGGGGCGTACATCCCCACGATGGCGAACACCCACGAGAGCGCGTAGGAGAACGCGAGTACGAGGCCGATCCCGGCGAGCACGCTCGTCCAGTTCGTGCTCGGATCCCAACCGACGAGGAAGCCGACCCCGCAGAGGAGCGTGATCACGAACATGTTGCGCAGCAGGTCGGCCAGCGTGCGCCCGACGAGTACCGCGGACCGCGCCATCGGCAGCGATCGGAATCGGTCGATGAGCCCCTTCTGGAGGTCGTCGGCGAGGCCCACGCCGGTGGTCAGCGATCCGAAGACGACCGTCTGCACGAAGATCCCGGGGATGAGGAAGTTGACGTAGGACTCTCCTGGCACGGTGATCGCGCCGCCGAAGACGTAGCGGAACATCAGCACGAAGATGACGGGCTGGATCGTCGAGAACACGAGGAGCTCGGGGGTCCGGCGGATGTTGAGGATGTTGCGCCACGCGATCGTGAGCGCGTCGCCCACGACACGTGGGCGACCGACGGAGGTGACGGTGGCGGTCATCGGCCGGTGCTCATTGGCGCGTTCTCATTGGCGGGTTCTCATCGGGCGGCACCCCTGGCTGTGCGTCGTCGTCGCCGGTCGTCCGGTTCGGGATCGTCGTCGGCGTCCGCCGTTGCTTCGGCGGCGTGACCCGTCAGGCTCAGGAACACATCGTCCAGGGTCGGTTCGTGGAGCGTCATCGACACCGGCGCGAGGGCGGCGCCGTCGAGGCGGCGTACAGCTTCGAGCATCGCCACCGCGCCGTCGGCGACACCGAGGTGGAGCTCGTGGCCCTGTTCGGTCACGTCGCCGACGCCCTCGAGCGCACCAGCAGCGCGCCGCACGGTGTCGGTGTCGGAGAAGCCGATCTCGATCACGGTCGCGCCGAGGCGGGACTTCAGCTCAGCCGACGTGCCCTCGGCGATGACACTGCCGTGGTCGATCACCACGATCCGGTTGGCCAACCGGTCGGCCTCCTCGAGGTACTGCGTGGTGAGGAGCACAGTGGTGCCGCGCTCGACGAGTCCCTCGATCACGGCCCAGAGATCGGTGCGGCTGCGCGGATCCAGGCCGGTCGTGGGCTCGTCGAGGAACAGCACCGGTGGACGGTGCACGAGCGCAGCCGCGAGGTCGAGGCGGCGGCGCATGCCGCCGGAGTAGGTGCGGAGGAGCCGATCGCCGGCGTCGACGAGATCGAAGCGCTCGAGCAGCTCGTCGGCACGAGCGGTGATCTCGTTGGCCGGGAGGTGCGTGAGCTTGCCGACGAGACGCAGATTCTCTCGCCCGCTCAGCTTCTCGTCGACCGCCGCGTTCTGGCCCGCGAGCCCGATCGACATGCGTGTCTTCACCGCGTCGCGGGTCACGTCGAGACCGAGCACCTCGGCGCGCCCGCCGTCAGGCCGCAGCAACGTGGTGAGGATCCGGACCGCCGTGGTCTTGCCGGCGCCGTTCGGCCCGAGCAGGCCGAGGACGGTTCCCTCCGGAACGGCGAACGACACGTCGCGCAGTGCCTCGACGTCGCCGAATCGCTTGACGAGGTTGTCGGCGAGGATCGCGGGACCCGTCATCTGGCGCTCGGTGCCTCTCCCGCGACAGTCGTGCGGTGCATCGCGCGCCGGTGCCCGGTGAAGTCGGCCATCGCCATGTGCTGGACGCTGCGGTTGTCCCAGAACGCGACGTCGCCGACCGACCAGCGCCATCGGCACGTGAACTCGTGGCGCACCGAGTGCGCGAACACGAAGTCCAGGATCGGCTTGGCCTCATGCTCGGCGAACCCAGCGAGCCCGACCGTGTACTGGGCGTTCACGTACAGAGACTTGATGCCAGTCTCGCCGTGGACCCGCACGACGGGGTGGGGCTGCACCGTGTTCGCCGAGTCGTCGGTGCGCACGGTCATCCCGACGAACGCGTCGTGCACGGTCTGCATCTTCGGAGCGTACGCATTCACCGCGCTGTGGAGCCCGATGAGACCCTCGAGCATGTCCTGCATCCCCGACGAGAGCGTTCGGTAGGCGAGTGCCTGGTTGGCCCACACCGTGTCGCCACCGGTCGGCGGTACCTCCCGGGCATGGAGGATCGACCCGAACGGTGGTTCCGGGAGGAACGAGAAGTCGGAGTGCCAGAGGCTCCCGAAGGTGAACGGTTGGCGCTCTTCGGCCTCACGCACGACGGCGATGACCTCGTCGTGCCCCGCGATCGGCTCGATGAACGGCACCGGGCTGACCGGCCCGAATCGTCGGCTGAACCGCACCTGCTGTTCCGGCGTGACGTCCTGGTCGCGGAAGAACACGACGAGGTGGTCGAGGACCGCCCGGCGAATCTCCGCGACGGTCGCATCCGGGAGATCGGCGGACACGTCGATCCCACCGATCACGGCTCCGCAGGCACCGGCGACCGGGTCCACGGTGATGTGCTGGTAGGGAACACCGCTGGCAACGGCGGGAACGGGGACGAGCGTCACCGCGTCGTAGGTCACCGCATCAGCATACGAACGCCAGTGCTGTCACGCGAGCGTCATGAACAGGAACAGGTCGTGCGTCGGGTCGTCGGCGTACGATCGAACACTGATGGACATCGAGCACGATCGACCCCAGATCGGATTCACGTCGGAGCTCGGACTCGACGTCGGGATCGGTCCCGAGCCCGACACGTTGCTGGGGCGAGTCCGGATCGCACCGGAGCTCTGCATCCCCGAAGCCGGCGTGGTGCGGCCGTCGATGCTGCTCACGTGGGCCGACATCCTCACCGGCTCGCTCGCCAACGAACGCACGCTCCCGAAGATCTGCATGACCGTCGACCTCGGCGTGCGTGTCGTGGCGCCGATTGCTGTCGGCGCCGACGTCACTGCGGTCGGCCGCATCCTCAAGAGCGGCCGAACGCTCACGTTCACGGAGACCACCTTCTCGATCGACGATGCAGTCGTCGCTCGGTCGCTCGGGACGTTCGTCGCGTCGCCCCGCCCCCAGGACACTGCTGTGTCGGCGTTCGCCGCAGTGACCTCCCGTGAGCACGCGACCCGCAGGCCCAGCGCGTCGGTCACTGAGATGCTGGGGAGCCGGGTGCTCGAGCCCGGCGTCGTCGAGGTCGAGCGGGCGCCCCGCATCCTCAACTGGGCCGACACGGTGCAGGGCGGTGCCGTCGCCGCAGCCGCCGAGGAGGCAGTCCTCGCGCTCGAAGGCCCGTCGGTGCCGACCGAGCTGGATGTGCGGTTCCTCGGTGCCGTGCGAGAAGGCCCGATGCGGGCGACCGCGGCGCGCTTCGGCCCCTGGATGCGGGTCGAGGTGCGCGACGTCGGGAACGACGACAGACTGGCCGCTGTGGCGACGGCGCGCGGGGCATGACCGAATCGAGCCCGGCACCCGCGCACGCGCATTCGAGCACCACGGCGCGTCTCGAAGCGTTCAGTGACGGTGTCATCTCGATCGCGATCACACTGCTCGTTCTCGAGATCGCGATCCCGGCTGCCAATCGGACCCACAACTTGCTCGATGCGCTCGGTCGTCAGTGGCCGTCGTACATCGCGTTCCTGATCTCGTTCGTCGTCATCGGCATCATGTGGGTGAGCCATCACTCGATGTTCCAGCGGATCGCCTCGGTCGATCGGGGGATGCTCTTTCTCAACCTCATGTTGCTCATGGGAATCGCGTTCCTCCCGTTCCCGACCGCGCTGCTGGCCGAGTATGTGCGCGAGGGTGGGGAGAACGCGCACGTCGCCGCTGCGATCTACAGCGCGGTCATGGCCCTCATCGGGCTCGCGTTCGTCGCGATGTGGCGTCACCTTCTCCGGAACCCGAGGCTGCTCGTACCCGGGATCTCGCGGGAGCAGATCGAGACCGCGATCAAGAAGTCGATGGTGGGTCCGGTGGTCTACACGGCATCGATCGGGCTCGCCTTCATCAGCGCGCCCGCGTGCTTCGTCGTGTACGCACTGGTCGCGCTCTACTTCGGCAGCAACCCGTCGTCGCGGGTGGCCACGCCCAAGCACGCTGTCGCCGACGCGAGCGACGTCACTCCCGCGAGCTGAAGCAGACGATCGCGTCGGCAACATCGAACGCAGATGCGGCGGCGTCGCGATCGAGTCCTGATGCCGCGACGAGGTCGTCCTCGTCGACGATGCCGAGTGCGATGGTTGCGCGCAGCTGCGCGCCGATGGGGAGCCAGCCCCGGCCGAGGTGTGCGCTCAGCCACGTGCCGAGCCCCGCGTCGTAGCGCAGAGGATCGGGGAGTGGCGCGCCCGGTGCGGCGATCCGCTCGAGACACCGACCGAGCAGTGTCGGAGCGTCGGGCGGTGTGCGCGGAGCGGGAGCATCGACGAAGGGGATGCTCCAGAAGTCCGTGGTCTGCATGCTCGGCGCGCCGCCGGGGATCGTGCCCGGCCCGTCGGGGGCGATCACCGAGATGTCGGTCTGCCCGGGTCGCCGGGAGTTCAGCAGCGTCAGCGCGAGGGAATTCTGGCGGCGGGCGAGCTCGGTGCCGAGATGCGCGATCGCGGGGGTCCGTGCGATGAGCTGGAGGTGGACCATCGCGCCGAGCGCGTGCAGCGCTGCCTCCTCGACCTGATTGGCCTCGGCGGCGCGCCAGAGCAGGTCGTGGGTGAGCGACAGCGCGAGCAGGGCCGGGTGTTCCGCGCGGTACCGCTCGTTCACGACCCGGATGCTCGGATCGGAGGCCGAGGTACCGATCACTCGGCCCCGCGACGCCGCCGTTCCGGTCGCCAGGTGCTGGGGCACAGTCCGTCCGGTCGCGAAGGCGTCGAGGAGCGGCTCGGCGATCGTGCCGGCGAGCGCGACGACACCGGCGCGAACGCCCGGCTCGGGGACGCGGTCGACCAGGTTGTCGTCGTCGAAGCGCGCGACGTCCGGACAGGCCACATCGTTCAGCGCCGCTCGCGCGTCGTCCGCGTCGAGGATCGGACCGGACGCGGGGACCATGGTCGGCCCGTCGGGATAGATGCCGGGCTCTCCGAACAGCGTGTTCGACGAGAAGAGTGCCGCGTCCCGCGGTGGACGAGGCGGACGGGCGAGCACCTCGGCGGCGATCGTCTCGCGTGTGCGTGCGTCGAGGAGATCGTCGTCGGGTCGAGGAGTGGTCGGGGAGCCGATGGCTGCACCCTAGGACCGCGCCCTACGATCCGATGGTGTCTACACCACGGGGACCGGTGATGCCAGCGGCGGTGTATGTCGGCGGCGGCCGACTCGAGGTGCACGACCTCCCGGTCCCGGAACCGGGACCCTCCGAGGTCGTGGTCGCGATCTCGCACTGCGGGATCTGCGGAACCGATCTGCACCTTGTTCTCGAGGAGTACGCCCGGTCGGGGTCGGTACTCGGACACGAGTGGTCCGGAACCGTCGCGGTGACGGGATTCGCCGTCGACGGTTGGCCGATCGGCACTCCAGTCGTCGCAGACCCGGTGCCGGGCTGCGGGACGTGCCGCGCCTGTCGAAAGGGTCGGCCCGCCGTGTGCTTGCGTCGGGAGGTGCCCGACTACCTGTCGTTCCGAGGGGCATTCACTCGGTACGTGGTCGTTCCGAGCGAACGGCTCGTCCGCATCCCCGACGGGCTCTCGATCCGCGACGCGGCACTCACCGAGCCGACAGCCATCGCGATCCACACGGTCGGCCTCTCGGGTGCGACCCCGACCGACCGGGTGCTGGTCACCGGCGCGGGACCGGTCGGGCTCCTGACCGTGGCCGTACTCGTCGCGGAGGGCATCACCGACATCACGGTCTCGGAGCCGTCCGTGCCACGTCGAGCGCGCGCGCTCGACGTCGGTGCCGCACGTGCGGTTTCTCCCGACGAGTTGCCGCGGGCGCCGATGGCCGGCACGGTCCCGGAGCCGTACACGATCGCGTTCGAATGCTCGGGGCACTCCGGCGCCGCCGAGTCGGCGCTCGATCAGCTCGACTACGCCGGGACGCTGGTGTTCGTGGGTACCGGGAGCACGAACCCTCGCATCAACCACAACCGAATGATCGTGCTCGAGCTCACCGCGATCGGCGCGTACAACTACGACGCCGACGGATTCCTTCCGGCGCTCGAGCTCCTCGCCTCGGGTCGCCTCCCGCTCGCGGCGCTCATCGAGGCCGACGATGTGTTCCTCGACGACCTGCTCCCCACGATGCAGCGTCTTGCGGCCGGGGAGCTCCCGGGCAAGGTCATGGTGCGACCGGAGGTGACCGCATGAAGCCAGGCCAGCCACCGCGGCTCAACCACGTCGCGATCAGCGTCGATCCCGCGCTTCTCGACGAGGAGGGGCGTGCAGAGCTGCTGTCGTTCTACGGGGACGTGTTCGGCTGGACCGAAGGTGACAACACCGGGGAGTCGGGCAACCCTCTGATCCTGTACACGGGCGCATTCGGCGAGTTCGTGTACTTGCTCCCAGCCGATCCGCCGCTGGTCGCCGGACGTCTCGATCACTTCGGGTACCAGGTGGCAACGCTCGACGAGCTGCACGAGATCGTGGGGCGGGCGAGGAGCGTCCAGTCGCGGGACGGGCGCGTGCAGCTGATCGAACCATCTTCCCGGACGACCTCTGGACCCGAGGCGGACTACGTGCTCACGAGCGCGTATCTCGGGTTCGTGCTCCCGCTCATGATCGAGCTCCAGCATCTCGAACGACGCGAGCGGGTCGGGTAGCCCGTTCAGGGTCCGTCGGGGGCGGTGACGCCCGTGGTCCCCATCCAGGAGTCGTAGAGCGCGGCGTAGGGACCACCTGCGGTCACGAGCTCGTCGTGGTGGCCGACCTCTGCGATCTTGCCGCCCTGCACGACGGCGACACGGTCGGCGCGTGCCGACGTGGAGAGTCGATGTGCGATCACCACGACGGTACGTCCGGCCATGAGCCGCTCGATCGAGTGCCCGACGAGCAGCTCGGTTCCCGGGTCGAGGCTCGACGTCGCTTCGTCGAGCACGATCACCTCGGGATCGGCGAGGGCAGACCGCACGAGTGACACGAGCTGTCGTTCCCCCGCCGAGAAGTTCGCGCCACGTTCGCGCACGAGCGTGTCGAGCCCGTCGGGGAACGCAGCAAAGTGGGGCGCGAGGTCGAGGGCCTCGATCGCGTCCTCGACCTGCCGGTCGGTCGCGTCGGGTTGCGCGATGAGGAGGTTGTCGCGGATCGTGCCCCCGAAGAGGAACCCCTCTTGGGGCACGACGACGATTCGCGAGCGCAGGGAACGCTTCGTGGTGTCGCGCAGGTCGACGTCGCCGAAGCTGACGGAACCTGCCACCGGGTCGTAGAAGCGGACCATGAGCTTCGCCAGGGTCGACTTGCCCGCGCCCGTCGGACCGACCAACGCGACGCGCTCGCCCGACTCCACCGTGAGGGAGACGTCGTCGAGCACGAGCGGCCCATCGCGGTACCGGAACGAGGCGTGGTCGACGACGAGTGGCCCGCGGGCCGGGAGGTCCCGTGCACCGGGGCGGTCGTCGACGACTACCGGCTCGTCGAGCAGCTCATAGAGCTTCGCGAGCGCAGCGCCTGCGGCCTGCAGGGTGTTGAACAGCTGGCTCATCTGTTGGATCGGCTCGAAGAGGTTCTGCTGGTACAGGACGAACGCCGCGAGCGTTCCGACGGTGACGGTGCCTTCGCCCGTGAGGTACCCACCGAACAAGAGGATGATCGCGATCGAGATCCCCTGGCAGAGCTCGAGGGTCGAGGTGAAGCGCGCGGTGATCGCCTCGGCGTGCAGGTTGGTGCGGAACTGCCGGTCGTTGGTCTCCCGGAACTTGTGCCGGAACACGTCCTCCTGGTTGAACCCCTGCACGACGCGCACGCCGGCGATCCCCTCCTGGAACGACGACAGCGTGCCCCCGACCCGGTCGCGCAGGGTCAAGTAGGCGACGTTCGAAGCTCGGCGGAACCACCGTGCTGCGACGACGAGCACGGGAACGATCACCAGGACGCCGAGTGCGAGCTGCCAGCTCATTCCGATCATCACCGCGATCGCACCGAAGAACACCAGCATGTTCACGACGAACATCGAGAGACCCTGCGACACCAGCTCCTGCAGGCTTTCGACGTCGGCCGTCATGCGCGAGACGAGGTCGCCGGTGCGGGAGCGGTCGTAGAACTCGAGCGAGAGCCGCATCTGGTGGTCGAACACCATCTCGCGCAGGCTTCGGAGGAAGCCCTCGCCGACCCGTGCGACGAGGAGGATGGTCATCCGACCGAACCCGTAGACCGCGGCGATCGCCACGAGGAACGCGACCGCGGCGAGGTTCAGGGCGCCGACGTCCTTCGCGCGAACACCCTGGTCGATCCCGATGCGGATGATCGCAGGAGCTGCGAGTGTTCCCGCAGCCTGGAGCACGGCACCGAGGGAGGCGAGCACGAGCAGCTTTCGCACCGGCCGGAGCAGGTGGTAGGTCCGGCGGACGACGAGGCGCTTCACATCGGGAGGGAGCTGCGGCTCAGGCGAGGTCATGCGCCCACCTCCCCGTCTCCCGCCGCGATTCCGGGCGCCGACTCGGGTGCGGGCCCAACGTCGACACCGGCTGCCGCAAGGCGTTCGGCTTCGGCGAGCACTTCGCGGTATCGGGCGGAGCTTCGCAGGAGCTCCTCGTGCGTGCCCTCGGCACCGACTCGTCCACCATCGAGCAGCACGACCCGATCGGCGAGGGCGATGGTGGCGGGGCGGTGG
>JANOWV010000419.1:0-2049 GCA_031418075.1 Actinomycetes bacterium | reverse complement strand
TGATGTCCTTCGAGAGCCGCGCAAGGCTCGGGATGTACTCGAGGTCACCGATCAGGCCGAGACCGGCGCAGGCGAGCGCCCGCGTCAGGTCGGGACGCGACGTGTCCTGGAGGATGTCGACGAGGGGCTGGATGGCGCGGGAGTCGCCGATCTTGGCGAGCGCGAGCACCACCTGGCCGAGCACGTTCTGCGAGTCGGCCTCCTTGATCTCCTGGATCAGCGTCGGGATCGTTTCGGGCGACTGGAGGAGGCCCAGCGCGATCGCCGTCTGCTGGCGGAGTTCCTCGGAGGAGCGCTCCTTCAGCGCGTCCTTGATGACCTTGATCACCTCGGGCGCCGGGATGCCGATCAGGCCGAGCGCCACGGCCGAGTAGCCGCGCAGCTCCTTCTCTTCCTGCTTGTCGCCGACGCGCGCGACCAATTCGGTCTTCGCACCCTCGTCCTGGAGGATGCCCAGCGCGATCGCGAACGAGCCACGGGCCCGCTTGTCCATCTTGGTCTCGGTCAGGCCCTTGCGCAGGGCCGTGATCGCGCTCAAGCGGAACTGGCCGTACTCGACGATGCCCGGCTTGTCACCGATCGCCCGCCCGACGAGGCCGAGCGCCAGCGCGCCGTACGGGCGCTCCGAGTACTTGCCGTCCTCGGCGATCTTGAGCAGGAAGTCGGCGATCTTGACGCCCTTGGCGTTCAACACGTCGGTGTGCTGCGCCTCGGCGTCGGCCGCGAGCAGGTACGCGACGCTGATGATGCCGAAGTTCTTCGTGGTCGCGTCCTTGACCTTCTCGAGCTCCTTGACGATCTGCCCGGCGAGCGAGCCGCGCGCGGGGCCGTCGATCCGGCGACCAAGGAGGCCGAGCGCGATCGCGGCCGAGCGCTTCGTGTTCACGCCCGTCTGGTTGATGGTCAGCGCGTTCAACATCGAGCCGATCTCGGACTCGCGGCCGAGCTTGCCGATCGCGAGCGCGGCGTACGACGAGATGAGGTCGTCGACGGGCTCCTTGTAGAGCTTGCCCTTCAGCGCGCAGTCCTTGAGCATCTCGATGACGTCGGGCGTCACGTCGGTCGGCTGCTGCATGCCGAGCGCGAGGAGCGCCACCACGTACATCTGCGAGTCCTTGTACGGGCGCTTGAGCAGGTCGACGATGCGGTCGGCCGTCACCTGGCCCATCGTGACCGGGTCCGGGGCGTAGAAGAGGCCGCCGCCGCCGACGGACTCCTTGCGCGAGCGGGTCGTGGGCTGGTCGGCGAGCAGGCCGAGCGAGATCATCGCGAAGCCGCGCGTGCGCATCTGCAGCTCGTTGTTCTCGTAGACCTGGAAGAGGAAGTCGCGGGCGCGGTCGAGCTCCTTGGCGTCGAACTGGCGCGCCTTGTCGCTGCGCCGGAGCAGGCCCATGGCGAAGGCCGCCGACTCGTTGACCGTCTGGTGGACCGACGAGTTCTTCTTGCCGTCCTTGCCCACCACCGCGTCCATGAACAGCGGGATGTGCGAGGGGTCGTCCGTCACCTTGGCGAGCGCGATGTACGCGGCCGACTCGGTGTCCGGGCCCGGCTTCATCTTCTGGCCCGGGTCCTTGATGATCTGGAGGAGCGCCGGGATCAGAACGTCACGCACCTGCTTCGCGGTCGCGCGGGTCGAGTCGCCGCGAGCGCCGCCGGCGCCGCCGACGTCGCTGATGACGCCCTGCGCGGTGCGCTTGATCGAGTAGATCGAGCTCTTGATGTTCAGGATGTCGTCGTTGTTGTAGCCCCACCAGAACTGCCACTGGTCGAGCGAGACCTGGCTCTTCTTGCCGCCGGCCGTCGGCGTGTCGCCGGTCGTGGGCTGGGGCGCCGAGGGGGTCGACGGCGTGGTGGCCGGCGCGGGGGGCGGGGTCGGCGACGACGGGTCGGAGGGCGTCGTCGGCGGCGGCGGGGTCGACGGATCGGGCGGCGGCGGGGGCGTCGGGTCCGACGGTTCGCGCGGGCCGTTGGGGAGGCCGCCGACCGGACCGCGGAACTGGCCGCCGTGCGCGAAGGCGCTGGGGGCAAACGTCGCAAGGCCCACGGCAC
>JANOWV010000418.1:0-6746 GCA_031418075.1 Actinomycetes bacterium | reverse complement strand
GGGTGTCGTTGTGGAACGACACATCGAGTCCGTCGTCGCCTTCCCAGGTGCCGACGAGCGCAGCGAGCGGTCCGAGCTGCACAGCAGTGGGCGTGGGCATGACAACTCCTCGCGAGCAGGTTGCAGGTCTCCGACTCGAAGGCTATTTCAGACGCTTGGCGACCTTCGTGGCGAGCGTTGTGATCTCCGTCTCGATGGTCGCGGCATCCTTGTCGACGTTGATGTTGGCGAGCGAGAACGACGCTCGCTTCGCCAGCACCCAGATCACCACCGGCCCGCCAGTCGGGCTGCGGACGATGAACGCGTCCTGGCCGATCCCGGTGACCGGCTCGATCGTGTAGTCGGCAGGCAGGTGCTCCTTCGAGAACGTGTACTGGTCATCGCGCCTCGCGATGAACACGGAGACATCGACCTCGTCGGCGTCATTGGTCCAGTTGCAGCCGATCTGGCCGGTGGTGGCGAACGGCTTCTGGGCGGTCACCGTCGCCCCCACGATCTTCTCGATCTCGGTCGGCTTCAGGAGTAGCGGGCAGGAGATCTTCTTCTTGGCGTGCACCGTGGCACCGAGCGGAGCACCCACTGCGAGGACCATCACAGTCGCCACGATCAGCACCAACGCAGCGAGACGACGGAGACGAGGCATGGAGGTCCTTCCAGCGATCAGGGAGCTCAGCAATTCGACGACGGCGGAGCGTATCGGGCACGTTCTCCACCTGCAGGTCAACCCGTTCGAATCGACCCCTCGATCGGGGCGACCGATTCGTAGACTCGTCCGGTGATCGGGCCAGCATGATCGGGGTCATCGACTACCGGGCCGGCAACGCGCCGAGCGTCGGGTACGCGCTGGAACGGCTCGGGATCGAGCACCGACTCGTCATCGAACCCGCGGCCCTCGTCGGATGCGACCGCGTCATCCTGCCGGGTGTCGGTGCGGCACGCGCGACGCTCGACTCGCTCGATGCCGCAGGCATGGTGGCAACGCTCACCGCGGCCGTCCGTGAGGACAACGTCCCGTTTCTCGGAATCTGCATCGGGCTCCAGGTCCTGTTCGAGCACAGCGCCGAGGACAACGTCGACTGCCTCGGCTGGATCCCTGGCACCGTCGTGCCCTTCCCCACCACCGAGCGCGTCCCCCAGATCGGGTGGAACAGCGTCCACCTGCGTCGTGACCACCCAGTGACGGCAGGGTTTCCCGACGGCGGCCACTGCTACTTCGTGAACTCGTTCTACGCAGCACCGGCCGACCCCAGGGACGTCTTGGGCGAGACCGGCTACGGCGCCGACTTCTGCTCGATCGTCGCCCACGAGAACATCGTCGCGACGCAATTCCACGCCGAGAAGAGCGGCGCGCTCGGGCTCGCGCTCCTCGAGGCGTTCGCCACCTGGGATGGGAAGGACGAGGCCTGATGCTCACCAAACGCCTCGTCGCCTGCTTCGACGTCGTCGACGGCCGCGTCACGAAGGCCCAGCAGTTCCAGGACAACATCGACGTCGCTCCAGCCGCGGATCTCGCGCGCTCGCTCTACGACGACCAGATCGACGAGATCGTCTTCTACGACATCACGGCCAGCGCGCAGCGTCGACCGATCGACCTCGAAACGGTGCGCGACGTCGCCCGACACGTCTTCGTGCCGTTCACGGTCGGTGGCGGGATCCGGTCGGTCGACGACATGTTCGCCGTACTCAAGGCCGGTGCGGAGAAGATCAGCATCGACTCGATGGCGGTGCGCGAGCCCGACATCATCCGACAGGGTGCCGAAGCATTCGGTCGCCAGTGCGTGGTGCTGAGCACCCAGGTGAAGCACGTCGGCGTCCGCCCCGGCATCCCGAGCGGGTACGAGGTCTTCATCGACGGCGCGCGGGAAGCGACCGGACTCGACGCCATCGACTGGGTACGACGAGGCGAGGACCTCGGCGCAGGCGAGATCGTGGTGAACAGCATCGACAACGACGGCTCCGCGTCGGGCTACGACCTCACGATCACGCGAGCGGTGGCCGACGCGGTGAACGTGCCGATCGTCGCCTCGGGCGGCGCCGGCACCGTCGACCACATCGCGGCCGGGCTCACGGACGGCGGCGCGCACGCCGCGATCATCAGCTCGATCCTGTACTCCCCGCGACTGGACCGGAACGTCGGCGTACGCGAGCTCAAGACGGGGCTGACCGAACGCGGCGTGCCGGTCCGCCCCTACCTCGACTGAACCACGGCTCCTGAGAGCACCACCGACGCCGGGCTACCCGTCGGCCGCGACCGGCTCCGACTCTGCAAACGGGATGCGCGCCGCGTCGGCCCAGAGGCGGTCGAGGTCGTAGAACTCTCTCGTCTCGGACAGGAACACGTGCACGACCACATCGCCGAAGTCGAGCAGCACCCATGTGGCGTCGTCGCGCCCCTCGATCCCGAGCGGCCGAGAATCGTCGTGGAGCTTGAGGGCGAGCTCCACCTCATCGACGATCGTCCGTACCTGCCGGGTGTTCGTCGCGCTCACGAGCACGAACGACTCGATGATCGCGATGATCGGTCCGACATCAAGAACGACGATGTCGTGGCCTTGCTTCGCTGACGCTGCGGATGCCGCGACGAGCGCACGCTGTGTCGCGTCGCTGACCGCACCCGCGCTGCTCGTCGTCAAGCGCGCGCGGCCCGGTTCGTCATCGAGCCTCAGCATAGAGGCCTCGTTCTGCGATCTCTCGCACGACAGGCGCCGGGACCAACCCGTGAATGGGTCGACCGGAAGCGAGACGACCGCGGATATCGGTCGACGACACGTCGAGTCGAGGTACCGCGAGGTGCTGGACCTTCCACCCGTCTCCGGGAGGCTCGGCGTGCTCCCCCTCTCGCTCGACTACCACGATCGTGGCCAGGTGCTTCGTGTCGTCGAGTCGTCGCCACGTTGGCATGTTCGCGACCGCGTCGGCCCCGAGCAGCAGGAAGAGCTCGCGGCCCGGCATTGCCAATGCCTCGAGGGTGTCGGCCGTGACCGAGGGGCCGTCGCGGTTCACCTCCACCGCACTTGCCGCGAGGCCGTCGATATCGGCGACCGCCGCGGCCACGAGTGCAAGACGGTCCTTCGGCCCCGCGACGACTTCGCCACGCTTCTGCCATGGATCGCCCGCGACGACGAGCAGGACACGGTCGAGGTCGAGGGCTACGCGGGCGTCCGAAGCCACGACGAGATGGCCGATGTGGACCGGGTCGAAGGTGCCGCCGAGGATGCCGACGCGTTCGGTTCGACCGCCTGGCATCCCGCCAGGATACGGCCCGGTCCACCATCGTCGGGATTCACACGTCGGACACGCGGCCGAAACGTCGGACCCGTACGCTCACACCATGACCATCACATCCGATCAGCCGACTGCGCACGCGCTGGTGCGTGTCTGGCTACCGGACCGCCCGGGTGCCCTCGCGCTCGTGGCGGCGCGCATCGGAGCGGTGGGCGGCGACATCGTCTCGGTCGATGTGCTGGAGCACGCCGGCGGGATCGCGGTCGACGAATTCTCTGTGATCCTTCCCAACGTCGCGGTGCTCGATCTGATGGCTCACGAGATCGAACAAGTCGACGGCGCATCGGTGGAGCACATCCGGGTCGTCGGCGCGTTCCCCGACCCTCGCATCGATGCGCTGGAGTCGGCGGTGCGCCTCTGCCAGTCGACAACCGTTTCGGTGCTCCACGACACGCTCGTCGCGCACGTGCGCGCCGAGTTCCTCGCCGACTGGGCCGTCCTGCTCCACGGTGACGACGAGCTGAGCAGCGCGGGCGATGATCGCCCGGCCGCCAGCTTCCTCGCGGCGTTGGCGACCGGGACCACCGCCTCACCGCAGGTCGTCGATGGTACGACCGGCCCCGACGATCTCCTCGTCGCCGGGCTCGCCCACCACGACGCGGTGCTGCTCGTGGGGCGCGATGGCAACCCGTTCCGGCGGAGCGAGCGAGCCCAGCTCGTGGCTCTCGCAAACATCGCGGATCGGACCTGGACCCTCCTCGACGGCTAGACGATGGACATGGCTGACGGGCGAGTGAGCGTGATGGTCTTCACACGGGACCTGCGCGTCCGGGACAACCCCGCACTCCTCGCGGCGACTTCGGGGCCGGTCATCCCACTGTTCGTGCTCGACGACGCGATCTTGTCGAGTCGATTTGCATGCCCCAACCGCATCGGATTCCTCGTCGATTCGCTGCACGATCTCGATGCGTCCCTGCGTGACCGAGGTGGCCACCTCGTCGTCCGTCGAGGGCGATGGGGCGAGGAAGTGTTGCGAGCTGCTCACGCTGTCGGCGCTACGACCGTCCACGTCGCCGACGACGTGAGCGACTTCGCGCGACGTCGCGCCGACACGCTGGTCGCGGAAGCCAAGGCCGCCGGGATCGAGGTGCATCGTCATCCCGGGCTGACCGTCGTCCCATCGGGTTCGGTGACGCCAGCGGCGAGCAACCTGTACCAGGTGTTCACGCCGTACCACCGCGCGTGGCTTGCGGCGGCGTGGCGCTCGGCCGTGTCGGCGCCGCAGGAGGTGGCCGTGCCCGACGGGATCGCGGGAGTCGCAATCCCAGCGCCTGCAGCTCTCGTCGACGGTGCGCCCTCCCCCGAAGTCGCGCCCGGCGGCGAAGGACCGGCGCGGGCGCGGCTCGACACGTGGGTACCGCGCGATCTCGCCCGATACGCCGATCGCCACGACGACCTCCCCGGGGACGCGACTTCGCGCATCAGCCCCTACCTGCACTTCGGATGCATCTCACCGCTCGAGGTGGCGAACAGGCTCCGGAGCCACGAAGGCGGAGACGCCTTGGTCCGCCAGCTGTGCTGGCGCGACTTCTACCACCAGGTGCTCGCGGCGCGACCCGACGCGGCATGGCGCGACTTCAAGGACCGTGGCGACACGTGGCACGACGATCCGGAAGGGCTTGCAGCGTGGAAGGACGGGCGCACCGGCTACCCGGTCGTCGACGCCGGGATGCGTCAGCTGCGCCGCGAGGGCTTCGTGCACAACCGCGCTCGGATGATCGTGGCGTCGTTCCTCACCAAAGACCTGCTCATCGACTGGCGAGAGGGTGCGGCCCATTTCCTCGACTGGCTCGTCGACGGCGATCTCGCGAACAACAACCTGAACTGGCAGTGGACCGCCGGGACGGGTACCGACGCCAACCCGCACCGGGTGTTCAACCCGACCCGCCAAGGGCTGCGCTTCGACCCGCGGGGTGACTATGTCCGCCGCTACGTCCCAGAGCTCGCGAGCGTCGACGGGAAGGCCGTCCACGACCCCGACGCGGAGACCCGCGCGCGCCTCGGCTACCCGCCACCCATCGTCGACCACGCCGAAGCGATCGCGGAGTTCAAGGCGATCCGATCACGGTCCTGACCCGTTCTCGTGACGCCGGGTGCCCCTTGATCCCTTCTCGTGGCGGATCGCGCCGCCATGAGGGCAGGTTCCGTCACCGGAACGGGTGGGAGGGCAGGTTCCGTCACGAGAAACAGGGAATGGCGGATCAGGGGCGCCAGACGACGGGGAGCACCTGGCGCGCGCCGGTCAGGCCCTTCAACGTGATCTCGCGGGGCTCACCGTAGGTACCGGCTGACGACTGCGAGCGCACCTCCTCGGTCGCGAGGATCTCGCCCCCAGCCGCAGCATCGGCGACGCGCGCGGCAGTGATCACGGTGCGGCCGAAGAAGTCGTCGCCTTCACGGATGACCGGGCCGGCGTGGAGCCCGATACGGACGCGGATCTCGCCGGCGTCCACACCGAAGTCATGGCCATCGATCGCCCGTTGGATCGCGACCGAGCACTGGACCGCGGCATCCGTGTCGGAGAACGCCAGCATGAAACCGTCGCCCTGGCTCTTCACCTCCGTGCCCTTCCATTCCACCAATGCAGTCCGCAGCAGCACGTTGTGGGCGTGGAGCACGTGCTGACTGCGCACGTCGCCGAGCCGATCAGTCATCGACGAGTACCCCTCGATGTCGGAGAACAGCAGTGTGACCCGGCCGTCGGCCGCGGCCAGCCGGGTGACGTCGGGCCGGTCCCGGCCGACCGAGGCGGCGACTGCATCGATCGACGCGTCCGGCGACGAACCCGACGCGATGCCCTGCAGCTCCAGCTTCACCGCGAGCACCTCTTCGACCAGTGCGGGCATGCCGATGTCGTGCGCGACGTCGAGGGCATCGTTGAGCAGCCCGAGGGCAACCGACTCGTCGCCGTCGCCGGCTCGGGCCAGGTGCGCACGGGCGAGCTCCAACCGAGTTCGGGCGGCCCACGGTCGAGCGCGGAAGCCCTCGAGGATCCGGATCGCGGTCTCGAGGTGCTCGATCGCTTCGTCAGCTCGGCCGAGCGTGAGCATCAGGAGGCCGAGATACCGGTCGGTCGGACCGTGGTACACCGTCGGCCCCAGCGCCACCCCGCGGCCGGGGATCTCCGCGAGGAGCGGCGCGAGTACCTCGGCGAGATCAAGCGCCCCGACGAGCGCGATCGCCTCCGCCGCACCGCAGAGCGCGTACGGGCGAGCGACGTCGAGCGCAATGGTCCCGAAGTCGTCGACCGCGATCGCGTCGAGCTCCACTCGGGCTTCGTCGTGTCGGCCGACGATCGCGAGCATCTGCGCCAGGCCACAGCGCCAGGACATGATCTCAGGCGTCGCTTCAACGGCGGCACGCGTTGCGTCGACAAGCTCCGCGAGCGTGCCCTGCTCCCGACGCATCGGCATCACCAGGATGCCGTAGTTGTTGACGAAGCCACGACTCCGAAGCCGGCG
>JANOWV010000417.1:0-2979 GCA_031418075.1 Actinomycetes bacterium | reverse complement strand
CGGTGTCGGGGCCGAAGATCCCGTCGCCGCGCCCGGCGTCGAAGCCGAGCGCGTTCAGCCGATGCTGGAGGTCGGCGACGTCGTCGCCCCGAAGCATCGGCCTGCGCACGTAGAGCAACCGGTCGCCGAGCTCGTAGCCACTCTCGACGAGGGCCGCCCACGTCTCGCGTCCGACGATCCCATCGACGCGAAGCCGACGCGCCTCCTGGAACGCCCGAACGGCTACCTCGGTTGCGGGCCCGAACTCGTCGGGCTCGTCGTCACCGACGTCGTGGTCGCAGGCCGCGAGTCGCTGATGGAGGTCACGGACGGACTCACCCCGGTCGCCTCGGCGGAGCACTCCGGGCATGAGGGTGACCTGTGACCCGACGTGTGGTCGGGTCGGTCAGCCGACGTATTCGGCGAGGTCCTGCAGCAGGGCGCCCTTGCCCTTGGCGCCCACGATGCGCTTGACCTGCTCGCCGCCCTTGAAGACGAGCAGCGTCGGAATGCTCATCACCTGGTACTTCAAGGCCGTCTCGGGGTTCTCGTCGACGTTGAGCTTCGCAACCGCGAGGGTCGCGTCGTGCTCGGCGGCGATCTCCTCGAGCACCGGGGCGATCATCTTGCAGGGCCCGCACCACTCGGCCCAGAAGTCGACGACGATGGCCTTGTCTTCGCTCTTGATGGTCTCGTCGAAGGTCGCGTCGGAGAGGGTCACGATGTGCTGGGACACGGGAAGTCCTTTCGGGTGCGCATCTCGGGCGCGGGGAGCGGAGTGTACCGGGGGGAGAACCCCGAACGGGACTGGAACCTTCCCACTGGTCGGCAGGGGACGACCCCGACTCAGGAAGCGGCAGTCACACTGGCGTCGTGGGCGCGGGCTTCGAGCCAGCGTTCGGCTTCGATCGCCGCCATGCAGCCACTGCCGGCAGCCGTGATGGCCTGCCGGTAGACGTGATCCTGGACGTCGCCTGCAGCGAAGACGCCCTCGACGGACGTCCGCGTCGAGTCGGACGCGGTGATGATGTAACCCTCGTCGTCGAGGTCGAGCTGTCCCGCGAAGAGCGATGTTGTGGGGTCGTGGCCGATGGCGACGAAGAGCCCGTCGACGTCGAGACGCGACGTCTCGCCGGTCTCGGTGTCTTCGAGGGTCAGGCCCTCGACCGCGTGCTCGCCGAGGACCTCGGTGACGATCGAGTTCCACTGGAACACCAGCTTCTCGTTCGCGAAGGCCCGATCCTGCATGATCTTCGAGGCACGCAGCTCGTCGCGGCGATGGATCACCGTGACCGAGGTGGCGAACTTGGTGAGGAAGATGGCCTCTTCGATCGCCGAGTCGCCGCCACCGACGATGGCGAGGGCCTTGTCGCGGAAGAAGAAACCGTCGCAGGTCGCGCATGTGGAGACCCCGTGCCCGAGGAGTCGTTGCTCCGAGTCGAGGCCGAGCATCCGAGCCGTCGCGCCGGTGCTGATGATGATGGACTCGGCGCGGTACTCCTGGTCGTCGACCCAAACCCCGAACGGGCTCTGGGAGAGGTCGACACGGTCGACGTCGGCGGTCACGTAGGTGGTGCCGAATCGGGCCGCCTGCTCGCGCATCTTGGTCATGAGCTCCGGGCCCATGATCCCGTCGGGGAAGCCGGGGTAGTTCTCGACGTCGGTGGTGAGCATGAGCTGGCCACCCGCGGCGATCCCTTCGAACATGACCGGCTCGAGCCGGGCGCGGGCCGCGTAGGTGGCGGCGGTGAGCCCCGCGGGTCCGGAGCCCACGATGATCACCGGGCTCACATCAGTCATCGTCACCTCGGTCGTCGTCCTTCTCCGGTCGGGGGAACCGGCGTGTCCAGCAGAACACCCCGGCGAGCACGAGGATTCCCCCGCACACCAGGTACGCGAGCCAGACGTCACCGGTCAGCACGATGAGCGCGCGGAAGCCACCGATCAGCAGCAGCACCATGGCCATGAGCAGGAAGAAGGAGGTGAGCAGGCCGTAGACGACGACCTTCGTGGCCTTCTGGGCCGGCACGACCGTCTTGTCTCGGACGATCGTGATGGCCTGTTCGAGCGCGTCTGCGGCTTGTCCCGGCCAGTCCTGCTCGGTGCCGGTGTCCTGCTCGGTGCCGGTGTCCTTCGGAGTGGTGTCCTTCGGAGTGGTCTCACCCTTGGCCATCGGCAGGGAGGTTACCCGCAGGTCCTGCGCGAAGGCTCAGGGCTACGGGATCGGTGCCGTCGCGACGACGGTGCAGTCGAGCGCATCGAGTGCGACGACGAGGATGTCTCCGCTGGGGGCAGTGCCCACGCGTACGACGACCGGACGTCCGCCCAGCGTCGCGGCTCCCGCCGCGCTGATGAGCACGAGGGGATCCACGGCCGCGTCCGCGCACTGGGCGAAGGCGTTGGCCGCGTCTTCGGCTTCGCTGCTCCTGCCCGACTGGAGCCGGACGTCGACCGCGCGTACGAGGCCCTGGATGTCGGTGGCGGCGCCGAGATCACCGAGCGCCTGCGCCGGAACCACGCTGGCTCCCGCCGGGGCGGCGGCGTCCGGCGAACGCTCGGCGGCCTGCTTGTTCGCTTCGGATTGCCCGGCTCCCGCGGCGTTCGGCGTTGTCGGCGCTTCTGGGCGCGTCACGACCGCGGTCCCGACGACCACCCCGACGAGCAATGCCGCCGCGACGCCCACGACCGTGAGCATTCGGCGGCGTCCGGTCGGCGCGATCAACGGCGAGGCGTGCTGCTCCAACGCGACGCGCACCAGGCGCCGCCGGGTGACGTCGTCGAGCGGCGCCACCGCCAGGGCGTCACCGAGCTCTCGGTCGCGACCCACATCCAACCCCTTCTCGTCCGGGCTCATCGTTGTGTCCTTGGACGTTCGTCGACGCCCGCGCGGTTCCCCACATCCGAGTTCCCCAGATCCGAGTTCCCCAGATCCGAGTTCCCCAGATCCGAGTTGCCCAGATCCGAGCCGCCGGGTTTCGCCTGGGCGGTGAGGCGGTCCCG
>JANOWV010000416.1:0-2081 GCA_031418075.1 Actinomycetes bacterium | reverse complement strand
CGGCCATGACCATCTCCGAGACCGAACTGCGCGCCGAAGCCACGGCGTTCCTCGACGAGCACGCCCAACGGCGGGCCGAGGAGAGCTTCGAATGGGGCAAGGGCTCCGACCATGTCGGCGTCCTGGACGAGAAGACGCCTGAGCAGGAGCTGGCCGAGATTGCCGACGCCAAGGGCTGGAAGAGCACAGAGTTCGACGCCGGGTTCGGGTGGATCACGGGACCCGAGGAGTACGGCGGCCGGGCACTCACGAGCGCCCACGAACGCGCGTACCGGGAGGTCGCGGGTAGCTACGTGACCCCGAACCAGACCATGTTCGGGATCGGCCTGGGGATGGTCGCCCCCACGATCCTCGCCCACGCGATCCCGGAGGTGCGAGAGCGCTACCTCCGGTCGATGTACCGCGGCGACACCGTGGGCTGCCAGCTGTTCTCGGAGCCGGTCGCCGGTTCGGATCTCGCCGGGATCCAGACGAAGGCCGAGCGTGACGGCGACGAGTGGGTGCTCACCGGCCAGAAGGTGTGGACCTCGGGAGCCCATTACTCCGACATCGGTGAGATCATCACGCGCACGTCACCCGACAAGCCCAAGCACAAGGGCCTCACGATGTTCCTCGTCGACATGCACGCGCCGGGGATCGAGATCCGGCCGCTCCGCCAGATGACCGGCGGCGCGTCGTTCAACGAGGTCTTCTTCGACGAGGTGCGCGTCCCGGAGTCCCACCTCCTCGGTGACGTCGACGAAGGTTGGACGGTCGCGCTCACGACGCTGATGAACGAACGCGCTGCGATCGGCGGCGGCGGTGCCGGTGTCGGCACGATCAACTTCACCCGGTTCCTGGAGATGGTCCGCCACTACGAGCTCGATCGCGATCCGCTCATCCGGCAGCGGCTGGCCGACGTCTTCGTGAACCAGCAGGTCTCCCGGTTCACGAACCTGCGGGCGATGGCGAAGATCCGATCTGGCCAGCTCCCCGGACCCGAGATGTCGATCGCGAAGCTGGCGATGACGATGAACATGACCCGGATCGCCGGCATGCTGAGCGAAGTGCTCGGCCCCCGCCTCATCGCCGACTCCGGCGAATGGGGCACGTACGCGTGGTCCGAGTTCGTCCAGGGGATCCCGGGGATGCGCATCGCGGGCGGGACCGACGAGGTGATGCGCAACATCGTTGGCGAACGGGTCCTGGGCTTGCCCAAGGAGCCCCGGCCGGCGTAGCCGGGTCCCGATCGACGCCTTCTCGCGTGCTCCCCTTCGAACGACTGCGCGCACTCGCCCGCTACAACGGTGACGACGATTCCGGTCTCGTCGCCGAGGCGGCCGACTGCCTCGGCGACTTCGGGACCGACCCGCAGCTGCTCACGGTGTGTCGTCGTCTCCTCGCACACCATCCCGCGAACGGGCCACTCTGGTGGCTGTGCGCACGGATCGTGGCGGCGCCCGATCCTGCCGTCGCGGCGCGCGAGAGCAGTCGTCTGCTCGACACCGACCGGACCTCGGCCCGGCTCGCATCGGTGCTCCCCTTCCCGCACGACGAGCCGGTCGCGGTGCTCGGATGGAACGACACCATCGACGCCGCGGTCGCCGAGCGGCCCGATCTCGATGTGATCGCCGTCCGACCGCGCACCGGTGACCACGGCCTCCGCGGGCGCCTGGCTCGGAGCGAGCGACCAGTACGGATGGTCGACGAGACCGAGCTGATGGCCCTGGAGCCCAGCCACCTCCTCATCGGGGTGCGTGCCATGAGCGCAGACGTCGCGCTCGTCGCGACGGGCTGCGCCGACCTCCGCTGGTCGATCCCCGACGCATCGGTCTGGCTCGTCGCGGG
The DNA here is from genome assembly GCA_031418075.1 of Actinomycetes bacterium. Classification (GTDB taxonomy): domain Bacteria; phylum Actinomycetota; class Acidimicrobiia; order IMCC26256; family PALSA-555; genus DASUAO01. Next base: position 254 of record JANOWV010000416.1, on the reverse strand, counting down.
GGTCGGTCGCCTCCTCCCCGACCGGCTGTTCGGTGTGGCCCGAGCCGAGATCGAACGAGATCTCGACCCGGTCGTGGAGTCGTTCGCCGTCGCCGACGCCGAGCGAGTCGCGGGCCCGGCCGGTCTCGACCCAACCGACCGCGTGCGATCGCGCCTCGACTGTCCCGATACGCCCGAGCTGCACCGCCTCTGAGGTCCGCGGCGAGGGTCGTCAGGATGGGTACGGTGCGCCCGTGCCAGACGCGACCAGCACG
>JANOWV010000415.1:0-3715 GCA_031418075.1 Actinomycetes bacterium | reverse complement strand
GCCGTTGGCCCCTGCGCGATCAGCGTGCCGAAGTCGAGGACGTAGAGACGTGTCGCAAAGGACTGGACCATCCCGACGTCGTGTTCGACGAGGAGGATCGCGGTGTCGCGGTCGCGCTGCACCGCTTGGAGCGTCCGGACGAGGTCCGCGGTCTCGTGTTGGTCGAGTCCCGAGGACGGTTCGTCGAGCAGGAGCAGGAGCGGATCGGTCATGAGTGCCCGGCCGACTTCCACGAGGCGACCCAGCCCGAGGCTGAGGGCCTCGACGCGTCGATCGGCCACGTTGGTGAGACCGAGCAGCTCGAGCGTGGTGTCGACGTGACGACGTTCCTCGGCGGTCGGCTGGGCGAGGTTCAAGCAGTCCTTCCAGAACCTCCCGGTGCCGAGGTGGGCGCGTGCCGCGACCAGCATGTGGTCGCGAACGGTCATCCCAGCGAAGAGCTCGATCCGTTGGAAGGTCCGCCCGATTCCGAGGCGCGCCCGTCTGTGGACGGGGGAGCGAGTGATGTCGCGGCCGTCGACGCGTATGGTGCCCGCGTCCGGCCGGAGCATGCCCAGCAGGCAGTTGAAGAACGTCGTCTTCCCGGCACCGTTGGGTCCGATGAGTCCTACGGCCTCGCCCCGCTCGACCTCGAGCGAGACGCCGTCGAGCGCGGTGATGCCCGAGAAGCGCTTCGTGATCTCCCGAGCTTCGAGCAGGCTCATGACAGCTCCGCCTTCGTCCCGCGGCGATCGAGCCTGCGTTGGAGGGCCGCGAGCTGGCGTCGCTTGCCGAACTCGACGAGTCCCTCGGGGTGCTTCGCGTAGGTGAACGCCGCCAGCCCGAAGAGTACGAACTGGAACGCGCTCGAGATGCCGAGCAGCCCGAGCAGCTCGGGGAAGAGCGCGAACGCGATCCCGGCCTGGATCGCGCCCTCGACGGTTCGGGCACCGAGGGTCACGACGAGCACCATCCAGAACAGACTGAGAAACGGGCTGAAGTTCTTCCCGTAGTTCGCCTGCTGCTCGTAGATCGTGAGGAGCCCACCGCCCAGGCCGGCGATACCGGCCGACAGCGCGAACGCCAGGATGCGTGATCTCGCCGCGTTGATGCCCAGGGAGGCCGCGGCGGTCTCGCTGCCGCGGAGCGCGTCGAGGAATTTCCCCGTCGTGCCCCGACGGACGAGGACCACGAGCGTCGCGACGATGACGAGGACCGCTACTGCAACGACGAAGAAGACCTTGTCGTCCTCGAGGAAACCCGGACGCGGAGCCTGGGTGGGCAGCTGGCCGCCGCCGATCCACCTGATCGGTACGAGGACGCTGTCGAACATCAGCGCGAACGCGAGCGTGGCGAGCGCGAGATAGATCCCGCCCAGCCGGAGCGAGGGGAGTGCGAGCAGGGCGCCGACGATCGTCGCGACCACCACGCCGACGAGCAGCGACACGATCGGCGAACCGAGGTTGTCGGCGAGCTGGGCCGTCGTGAATCCGCCGGCCGCCGCAAAGCTCGCCTGGCACAGGCTGATCTGCCCGGCCATCCCCGTGATCACCGTGATCGAGAGGAAGATGATCGAGTAGATCACCACGCGCGTGACGTTGCCGAGCCACACGACGTCGAGCGCGGTGATCGTGATGACGAAGGCCACGAGGGCCACGACCACACCGAGCGCGCGCGTCCCGATGGTCAGCGCGTGCCCGCGTTCGGCGGCCGCCAGACCCGGCGCCGGGGGATCGACGCCGGCAAGCGGGTCGATGATCTCGGCCTTCCGGCGCAGCCCGGGCCAGAACAGCAGCAAGAGGAAGAGGGTGACGAAGGGCAGCGAGGGCCGCAGGCCCGCCGAGAGGATGCTCCCCGCTGGCAGATATCCGGCGAGGATCCCCTGGAGGATGCCGAGGAGCAGCCCGCCGAGGAGCGCGAGCGGGATGCTCGTGAGCCGTCCGAAGGCCGCCGCGGCGATCGCGGCGACGAGCAACGTGGTGAAGCTGGTCGGCTCGGTCTGGGCGAAGAGCGGTGCCAGCAACACGCCCGCGAGGCCGGCGATGAAGCTGGAGAGCATCCACGCGACCGCGCTGACGCGGTTCGGGTTGATGCCGACAAGCGCCGTCATGCGCGGACTCTCGACCACTGCTCGCATCTGCAGACCGATGGCCGAGTAGCGGAACAGGGCCGTCAGTGCCACGACGACCAGGACCGTGATGATGATCGTCGCGGCCTGGTTCCCGTCCATCGCGAAGACCTTGCCCCGGAACAGCAGGTCGAAGTCCCCGCCGGGCCAGATCGAAGGGGGCGAGTACTTCGTGTCCGAGCCGAACCAGAGCTGGCGCACGATCTCGGGGCCGGCGACGAGCAGCCCGAGCGACGTGACGAGCTTGGCGAGGGTCGGGGCGGTGCGCAGATGTCGGAACAGGAACCGGTCGAGCACGAACCCCAGGAGCGGTGCGAGGACGACCACCGAGACGAGGAACGCGGGGATGATGCCCCAGCCCTCGTCCTTGCGCAGCGTGTAGAAGGCCGCGGCGGAGGCGAAGGCCTGGGCCGCGAACGCCAGGTTGAAGACACCCGAGGTCTTGTAGGTGAGGACGAGGCCGACCGCGACGAGTCCGAAGACGCATCCGAACGGGATTCCGCGTACGACGTAGCCGATCAGCTCGTCCACGCCAGCGGTTCCCCCTCGTTCGACCCGGCCGACTCGGTACCGGCCGGGTCAGCGTAGCCAGGGGTTGAGCGGTCGGCGCCGCGGGCGAGACCTGCCTGGTAGTGGAGCCGACACGGTGCCACAATGACGCCGAAGCGGTCCTCGTGGACCCGCGTCGTGCGGGTGTTGCTGTGGACTCGATCCGAGGGGGGACGAATGTCGGGTGCTCGTGTTCGAGGGGGTCGTGTGCGCGGGGGTCGGGCTGCCGCGCTGGTGATCTCGGTGGCATTGCTGGCCGCGACTCCGGCCGGTATTGCCACGGCCCAGGAGAAGTTCCCGACGGTCGACCAGCCGGGTGTCTCCAAGTCGGAGATCCGAGTGGGTGGGGTCTTGACCAACACCATGAACCCGACGGGCGTCTCCTACGGCCCTGCCTTTGACGGGGTCAAGGCGTACTTCGAGTACATCAACAAGACCGAGAAGGGCGTCTACGGACGCAAGCTCGTGCTCTCCTCGGAGCGCGACGACCAGCTCGGCAAGAACCGCGAAGAGGCTCAGGCGCTCGTCAGCCAGGACGACGTGTTCGCGGCGTTGCCGCTCGCCACGAGTCTCTTCACTGGGGCCCAGGTATACGTGGACGAGGGCATCCCCACGTTCGGGTGGGACATCAACGCGGAGTTCGGATCCGAGAACAACCCGGGCCCGCCGAACCTGTTTGGTGCGCAGGGGTCCTTCATCTGCTTCACCTGCGCCCAGGCGGGCATCAACCCGTGGTTGCCCACGAAGATCAAGGCCAAGAACGTCGGGATCCTCGCGTACAACGTCCCGCAGTCGACCGACTGTGCGCTGGGGAACAAGGCGAGCTTCGAGAAGTACAAGACGGCCAAGGTTGCGTTCGACGACGAGAGCCTGTCGTTCGGCAGTCCCGATTTCAGCGCCCAGGTCGCGCAGATGGTCGACGCGAAGGTGGACTTCATCGTCGCGTGCATCGACTTCAACGGGATCATCAACCTCCGCAAGGAGATGCTGCGGCAAGGCCTCGAGGCAACCATGGTGTTGCCGAACGCTTACGAACACAAGACGATCGCGGAGAACAAG
>JANOWV010000414.1:0-1524 GCA_031418075.1 Actinomycetes bacterium | reverse complement strand
CGCGCTCGACGAGCTTGCACAGCTCGTCGATCTGCTCGGGGTCGTCACTCCCGTCGGCCATCGTCACGATCGTGACGGGCGCGCGGGCCGCGTCGGCACCGAAGCGGATCGCTTGCGCCGGGCCGGGGCCGTAGTTGTTCTGCAGCGCGATGACCCTGGGGTCCGACGCGGCGAACTTCTCGAGCGGCGGGATCGTGGTGTCATCCCCGTCGTCATAGACGACCAGGATCTCGATCGGGAGCTCGACGGCCTCGGCGATGCGTTCAAGGCACGCAGTGATCGCGTCGCCCTCGTTCTTCACCGGGATCACGAGCGAGACCCGTGGTTCCTCCCGGCCGGTCACACCTGCACCCCGTGCCCGCGTACGTTCCAGATGTCGACGACCGGGAGCTGGGTGTCGAGATCGCCGTACATGGCATGGGGCGCGCCGATGATCAACAGGTCGGCCTCGGCGAGCAGCTTGTCGAGCGAGACGAGCTCGGGGTCGACGGTGACGTGGGGGTCGTGGGTCAGGACGCGCTGGGCCTTGAAACGGAGGATCCGCTTCAGCTTGTAGCTGAGGCTCGACCGGATGTCGTCGGATTCGGCTTTGAACGCCATGCCCAGGATGCCGACGGTCATCGACGACAGGTCGAACCGTCGTTCGAGGCGGGCGATCACATAGAGCGGGAGGCCCTCGTTGGTGTTGACGCTCGCCTGACCGAGCTGAAAGTTGTTGTTGTTGAAGGCCGCGAGCTGCATCGTGTCCTTGAAGAGGCAGGGGCCGGCCGCGAATCCGGCGCCGGGGAGGTCAGCCGCTCGCGGGTAGTTGTAGGAAAGTGCTTCGCGGATGCGCTCGTAGTCGAGGCCGAAGTCGTTCGCCATCATGTAGAGCTGGTTCGCGGTCGCGAACTTGATGTAGCGCCATGCGTTCGTGAAGAGCTTCGCGAGCTCGGCTTCTTCGGGGTCGAGATAGACGATGTCGTGGGTGAGGATCTGGAAGAACTTCGTCGCGCGGTCCGATGTGCGCGCTTCCCGTGCCGCGACGATCTGAGGGAGCTCGGTCAGCTCCGTCATCGCCCGGCTCTCCGCGATCCGTTCGGGACAGAACGCCACGTCCACGTCGACGCCGAGGCGCGTCACGAGCTGCTCGACCATCGCCGTGACCCCCGGGTAGACCGTGCTCCGGAGGATCAGCAGCTGGCCGTCGACGAGGCTTGTGGCGATCTCGGTGATCGCCAGCTGTACCGCATTGAGGTCCGGGTTCAGGTGCTCGTCGATCGGGGTTCCGATCACGACCACCACGACTTCGGCATCTCGTACGCAGGCGGAGTCGGTGGTCGCTCGGAGTCGGCCGGCGGCCAAGACTCGTGCGAGCACCGGAGCGGCCCCCGGCTCGTCGAAGGGGAGTGCTCCGCTGTTGACCGTGTCGACTGCCGCGTCGTCGACGTCGAAGAGCGTCACATCGAGACCGCGGTCCGCGAGTACGAGTGCGAACGGGAGGCCGACGTGGCCGCATCCTCCGACGACCGCGACGTCGACGGG
>JANOWV010000413.1:0-3496 GCA_031418075.1 Actinomycetes bacterium | reverse complement strand
CCTCGGTCGCAGCGGCGACACGTTCCTCAAGACCGCGATCGAGTGGCGCGACCCGGTCTGTGCGATCGAGGGCTGCACCGTCGCCACCGACCTCGAGGACCACCACATCGAGGCGGTTGCCGACGGCGGCCTCACGTCCCTCGAGCACTACCTCCGCCTCTGTGGCCACCACCACGACTGCATCACGTACCGCGGCTTCCGGCTCGTCGGGTCGCACGCCGAGGGGTGGCAGCTCCGGCCGCCAGAACCCCCACCCGATGTGGGCGGCGCGGGGCGCTTCCCTTGCGATGGGCGGGCGCGCGACGGATAGCCTGCGCAGCGCACGGGCACTGCGGCCGACCGGAAGAACGACCGGATCGATCGACCGGTCGATCGACCGGATCGATCGACCGGACCCAATGAGGGGAGACGCGTGGAGCAGTACTTGCCGATCCTGGCGATGCTGGTGCTGACGTTCCTCTTCGCGGCCGGATCGTTCTTCGCCTCGCGGCTCCTGGGGCCCCGGCGTCCGACGTCGGCGAAGCAGGCACCCTACGAGTGCGGCATCGTGCCCGAGGTCGAGGCGGCCGAGCGCTTCCCGGTGAAGTTCTACCTGGTCGCGATGGCCTTCATCGTCCTCGACGTCGAGATCATCTTCCTCTACCCCTTCACCACCGTGTTGCGCGGCCTCGGCGCGTACGGCCTCGTCGTGATGGGCGTGTTCCTACTGGTGCTGCTGGTGCCGTTCGCGTACCTGTTGTCGACCGGCGCCGTGAGCTGGGGCCCGGTCCGCGACGTCGCGCGCGAGTTCACCGGCCGCGTGCTGCGCGCGTCGGGGCGTCCCGGTCGCGAAGGGCTCGACCCCGCGTCGCATTCCGAGGCCGCATAGCCATGAGGCGAGCTGATGGGGCCGACCTGATGAGGACGCGCTGATGGGAATGGAGCAGGTCTCCCACAACTTCCTCACCGGGCGCCTCGAGGACCTGGTGCGGTGGGCGCGGCGCAATTCGATGTGGCCCGCGACGTTCGGCCTCGCGTGCTGCGCGATGGAGATGATGGCCACCGGCGGCGCGCACTACGACCAGGCCCGCTTCGGGATGGAGGTCTTTCGCGCCAGCCCGCGCCAGGCCGACCTCATGGTGGTGGCGGGCCGGGTGAGCCAGAAGATGGCTCCTGTGCTCCGCCAGGTCTACGACCAGATGGTCGAGCCCAAGTGGGTCATCTCGATGGGCGTGTGCGCGAGCAGCGGCGGGATGTTCAACAACTACGCCCTCGTCCAGGGCGTCGACCAGATCGTCCCGGTCGACGTCTATGTGCCCGGCTGCCCCCCCGGCCCGGAGACACTGCTGCACGGCATCCTCACGCTGCACGAGCAGGTCCGCTCGGGCGAGATCCTGCAGCGCCGGGGTGAGGGCCGGGGCGCCGGCATCCAGATCGCCCAGCTCGACGGCCAGCCCGTGGCCCAGCCCACCGGCGTCACCCTCTCTCCTACCGCTCGCTGACCACCGACTCCGCCCAGGACCGCATCGATGCCCGACGACACCGCTCGTGAAGCGATTCACGAGGACGACGCCTCCCCCGACCCGATCGGCGAGCCCGCTGGGCCCACGATTGGGGACGAAGTCGCGGCCGCGGTCGTGGAACGGTTCCCGGATGCGGTGTTCCACGACTCGCATGGCCAGGCCGTGGTGTACGTCAACGCAGGCATCTGGCACGACGTCGCCGCGTTCCTGCGCGACGAGCAGCAGTTCACGCAGTGCATCGACGTCACCGTCGTCGACCACCTTCGGGACGAGACGCGACTCGCCGTCGAAGGTGTCGCGCCGGAGCGCTTCGAAGTCGTCGCGAACTACCTGTCGCACCCGCGCAACCGGCGGTTCCGTGTGATCGCCCAGGTCTCCGTCAACGAGCCGACCGTTGCCAGCCTCGTCGACCTCTATCCCGGGGTCGACTTCGCCGAGCGCGAGGTGTTCGACCTGTTCGGCATCCGGTTCGACGGGCACCCCGACCTGACGCGCATCCTCATGCCCGACGACTGGGACGGGTACCCACTGCGCAAGGACGACGCGCCGGCGCGCGTGCCGGTCACCTTCAAGGGTTCCCCGGGGCCCCGATGAACGACGCAACGCAGGTCGAAGCAGCACGCCTCGAACGTCAGACCGACGAGGGCGCGCAGGAGCTACGCCGCGTCGAGCGTGAGGTCGTCGTCACCGGCGGTCTCTGGCCCGACGAGGACGAGACGACCATCGTCAACATGGGTCCCCAGCACCCGTCCACGCACGGGGTGCTGCGCGTCATGCTCGAGCTCGAGGGCGAGACCGTGCTCCAGCTCAAGCCCGTGATCGGCTACCTGCACACCGGCATGGAGAAGACGGGCGAAGAGCTCACCTACGTCCAGGGCGCGACCAACGTCACCCGCATGGACTACCTCTCGCCGCTGTCGAATGAGCTGGTGTGGTCGATGGCGGTGGAGCGACTCCTCGACGTCGACGTACCGCCGCGCGCGGTGTGGATGCGCATGCTGCTCGTCGAGCTGAACCGGATGGCGTCGCACCTGCTCTTCCAGGCCACGAACGGCATGGACATCGGCGCGCTGTCGATGATGATCTACGGCTGGCGCGAGCGCGAAGAGGTGCTGCGTCTCATCGAGACCGTCACGGGCCTGCGGATGAACAACAACTTCATCCGTCCCGGCGGTGTCGCGGCCGACCTGCCCGACGGGTTCGACCACGACGTGCTCGCGGTGTGCGACCTCGTCGAGAAGGGCGTGAGCGACTACGAGAGCCTCCTCAACCAGAACCCGATCTGGATCGAGCGGATGGTCGGTGTCGGCACGATCTCGCGCGAGCAGGCGATCGCGTTGGGCGCGAGTGGCCCGATCCTGCGTTCCACCGGCTTCGAGTGGGACCTGCGGCGCGCGCAGCCGTACCTCGCCTACGACGACGTGGAGTTCGACGTCATCTACACCCAGAACGGCGACTGCTACGACCGCTTCCTGATCCGTCTCTACGAGATCCTCGAATCGGTCAAGATCGTCCGGCAGTGCGTCGCCAAGATGCCGGGTGGCGACTACCGGGTCCAGGACCGCAAGGTCACGCCGCCGCCGCGGGCGCGCATCGACGAGTCGATGGAGGCGTTGATCCACCACTTCAAGCTCTTCACGGAGGGCTTCAAGGTGCCGGCCGGCGAGACGTACGTGGCGGTCGAGTCGCCGCGCGGTGAGATCGGGTGCTATCTCGTGTCCGACGGGACCGGCAAGCCGGCACGGATGCACATCCGGGGCCCGTCGTTCTACAACTTGCAGACCATGGCTCCCATGGCTGAGGGTTCGATGATCGCCGACACCGTCGCGATCATCTCGAGTGTCGACCCAGTGATGGGGGAGGTAGATCGATAGTGGCGATGTCCGACGCCGATCGTCGCAGCGCGGTCGAGCTCATCGCGCGCTATCCGCATCCGAAGTCGGTGACCCAACCGTCGCGGTCCTGCGCGCGCAGCAGCAACGGCAGCATCGCCG
>JANOWV010000412.1:0-2351 GCA_031418075.1 Actinomycetes bacterium | reverse complement strand
TCGGCACCCTCAAGACCGTGTCGCCAGAACGGCTCGCCGAGGCCGAGGTGTTCTTCGGATGACCGATGCGATCGCGGCCGGGCGTGCGCTCGCCGAGCTTCTCGTGCTGCTCGAGCTCGAGAAGCTCGAGGAGAACCTCTTTCGGGGCTTGAGCCCGGACGAAGATCAACAACGGGTCTTCGGTGGCCAGGTTGCCGCCCAAGCACTCGTCGCTGCGGGTCGCACGGTCGACGGCGAGCGGCCGGTGAACTCGTTGCATGCGTACTTCCTGCGGCCCGGCGATCCGAACGTGCCGATCATCTACGAGGTCGACCGCATCCGCGATGGACGCTCCTTCACGACCCGCCGCGTGGTAGCGATCCAACACGGTCGCGCCATCTTCAACCTTGCGGCGTCGTTCCAGATCGTGGAACCCGGGCCCGACCATCACATGCCGATGCCCGTGGTCCCCGAGCCCGACTCGTTGCCGACGTCCCGTGAACGACTGGAGCCGCATCTCGGTCGGTTCAGCGAGGACATGATCGAATGGTTGAGTCGTGAGCGCCCGATCGACTCGCGGCCGACCGAGGCGCCGCACTGGCTCGAGCCGTCGCCCCGACCGCCGACGCAGGACGTGTGGATCCGCGCCAACGGGCAGCTGCCCGACGATCCACTCCTCCACGCGTGCGTCGTCGCGTACGCGTCCGACCTGTCGTTGCTCGACACCGCCACCCTGCCGCACGCCATCGGTCACGACGGGCAGTTCCAGATGGCGAGCCTGGACCACGCGATGTGGTTCCATCGGCCGTTCCGTGCTGACGAATGGCTCCTGTACCACCAGATGAGCCCGTCGGCGAGCAACGCGCGGGGTCTTGCGCTCGGCCACGTCTTCCGTCACGACGGGACACTCGCGATCACCGTGATGCAGGAAGGCCTCTTGCGACCCATGGGACCCGCGCCGGCCTGATCTTCACCGGTCTGCGTCGCACGGCTGCGTCGCACCGGTCGTCGTACGGAGCTCCACCGGTACGCTCCCAGGACATGTCGGGTCCCCACTTCCGCGTCGATCTGCGCTCGGACACCGTCACCAGCCCCACACCCGAGATGCGCGCAGCCATGGCCGACGCCGATGTGGGCGACGACGGCTACGGGGAGGATCCGACCGTCAACCGACTCGAGTCGCTCGCCGCCGCGCTGCTCGGGACCGAGGCCGCGGTGTTCACGCCGTCGGGTCGGATGGCGAACCAGCTCGCGCTCATGGCCCTCGGAATCAGGGGGACGGAGGTGCTCTGCGGGGCACGGAGTCACGTGTTCCGGTACGAGCAGGCCTCCGCGGCCGGGAACGCCGGCGTGCAGCTCCACCCGCTCCGCGACGACGACGGGCTCCTCGGGGTCGGTGCCATCGAGGCCGTGCTCGCCGACCAGGCCCACCACGTCGCGCCGATCTCGGTGCTCATGATGGAGAACACGCACATGCCGGCGAGCGGTCGACCGTGGCCGCTCGACGAACTTGATGCAGTGACCGCTGCTGCGCGCGCCGGGGGCCTCGCGGTGCACATCGACGGGGCCAGGATCTGGAACGCGTCGGTCGCGACGGGCATCGCGCCGTCGCGACTCGTGCGCGACTGCGACACCGTGATGTTCTGTCTCTCCAAGGGCCTCGGCGCGCCGGTCGGCTCCTTGCTCTGCGGTCCGAGCGCGGTGATCGAAACCGCCCGCGTCGACCGTGGTCGCCTCGGTGGCGGGATGCGTCAGGGTGGGGTGGTCGCCGCCGCCGGCATCGTCGCGCTCGAGACGATGGCCGAGCGTCTCGCCGACGACCATGTGCGAGCCGGTCGGCTGGCGGCGATGCTGGCTGAGCGGTTCGCCGGATGTGTCGACCCAACGACGGTCGAGACCAACATCGTCTGCGTGCCCCTGGACCGGTTGCCTGACCGGATCGTCGAGCGGCTCGCCGATCGTGGGGTGCACTGCGGCACGATCGATGCCCGGACCGTACGATTCGTGACCCACAAGGATGTCGACGACGCCGACCTCGATCGCGTTCGCGACGCGCTCGACGAGATCGCGGGAGAAGACACAACGGAACGGAGCGCGCGATGCGAATCCTGATCACAGGGTGCTCGACCGGCTTCGGCCGAACAACGGCGACCGAGCTGACCGCACGGGGTCATGAGGTCGTGGCGACCGCACGGAAGGTCGAGGCACTCGACGACCTCGACGTCGCGCAGCGACTCCCGCTCGACGTTGATGACGATGTTTCGGTACGGGCGGCGCTCTCAGCCGCTGGTCCGCTGGACGCGCTGGTGAACAACGCCGGCTTTGGTGTCATCGGCCCGGTGGAGCTCGTGCCGCTCTCGGAGGCGCGTCGC
>JANOWV010000411.1:0-4014 GCA_031418075.1 Actinomycetes bacterium | reverse complement strand
AGGCGTCCTGTGTCCTGGCGACCTGATCATCTGGGGTGTGCCCAACGCCGGGAACCCGCAGAAGGTGCAGCGGTACCCGTGGGACTGGGCGGCCGCGCTGCGCGCGATGGCGGCAAAGCAGCCGCGGTCACTCGCACCCGGGCACGGCGGCCCGGTGATCGATGACGCTCCGCTCGTGGAACGGATCCTGCTCGAGACCGCCGAGCTGCTCGAGACGATCGTCGCCCGGACCCTCGAGGTGCTCGAGGACGGCTCGCCACCGCACGTCGATGTCGTCCACCGCGTGGATATCCCGACGTCGGACTCACCGTGGTTGCAGCCCGTCTACGACGAGGGGGAGTTCATCGTTCGCAACGTCATCCGGTACTACGGCGGCTGGTTCTCGGGGAGGCCGAGCGAGCTGAAGCCGGCCGATCGATTCGACACGGCGACCGCCATCGCGACCGCGGCAGGTGGAGCGGTCGCGTTGCTTGCCGAGGCGACTCGTCGCGCCGACGGCGGCGACTTACGAGTGGCCTGTCACCTCGCCGACTACGCGCTCGAGGCCGCATCGGACGATGCCGCGGTCCAATCGGGTGTCGCCGACATCTACGACCGCCGCGCTGTTGCCGAGACGAGCCTGATGGCGATCAACCTGTACCGATCCGCGGCCGCGTACGCGCGAGCCGGTCGCCCGTTTCGCTAGCAGGGGGTACCCTCGCCGGATGGACATGGACGACTTCAACACCAAGATCATCGAGGAGTTCCGCGCCAACGAGGGCAAGGTCGGCGGTGGCTTCGAAGGTGCGCCACTGCTCCTCCTCACCACGACGGGCGCGAAGAGCGGCCAGTCGCGAATCGCACCGCTCGCCTACCTGGCCGTGGGTGAACGCATCTTCGTCTTCGGATCCAAGGCCGGCGACACGACGCATCCTGACTGGATCCACAACATCCGGGCCGATTCTGCGGTGAGCATCGAGGTCGGGACCGACCGCTACGACGCGAGGGCCACGGAGCTCGACGAACCCGAACGCGGTGAGATCTTCGCCTCGCAGGTCACGGCGATGCCCGGCTTCGCCGAGTACCAGGAGAATGCGGGCGACCGCGTCATCCCGGTGGTCGAGCTCGTCCGCTCCGCCTGATCCGGCGAGCAGATCAGCGCTCGGGGCCGGTCTGGCCCGGCTCGGGCGCGCGGGTGATCGTCGGTGGCCACCACGGGGGTGACACCGACCCCTCGATCGTCGACGGGTCGACAGGTCCACGTTCGTTCGAGGCCTGGTAGACGGCGAACGTGAGCTGGAGCGTCCGGATTGCCAGGTCGCCGTCCATGTCGGCGCTCGGTCGACCCTCGAGGATCGCATCGATGAACGACGCCGCGGTCGGGATGAAGCTGTTCGCCCAGTCGGCGTCGAGGTCGGAGAACGACGTGGTCGTCCCGTCGGCCGAGTACAGCATCACGGGAGGGAGGTCGAGCATCTCGCCCGTGTAACGGGTCACCCAGATCCAGCCGTCGGTGCCCTGGATCTCGAAGAACTCGTCGGCGCCGAAGTAGCTCGTCCGCATGGACATGTTCGGCGCGTAGCTCACCTCCATCAGACCGAGCAGATCGTCGCGTCCGTACTCCCACAGCGCCGCGGTTGGGGCTTCGAAGAAGATCGGACCCTGTCGGACGACGGCCTGCACGCTTCGTACCGGCTCGTCCACGAGCCACAGTGCCGCGGCGTACTTGTGCCACACATCGTCGAACAGATGGCCCGCCGGGCTCTGGTTGTTGAGTCGCCAGATGTAGCCCTCGACTTCCAGGTTGTCCTGGAAGCTCGAGTGGGCCTGGCCGGCCACGAGGGTCTTGATCCGGACGACCGTCGGCGTCCCGATCGCGCCTGCGGCGATCAGCTCCTTGGCCTTGACGAGCGGCGGGTAGTGGAGCGCGCACTCGGCCACGCGAAAGATGACGCCCGCTTCCTGGCAAGCCGCGACCATTTCCCGGGCTTCTGCCACCGAGTTCGCGACGGGCTTCTGCACGGAAACGTGCTTGCCCGCGCGAGCGGCGGCGACGACGTGGTCGCGGTGGAGCTGCGTTGGCGTGAGGATCTCGACGGCGTCGATCTCGGGATCGGCGAGCAGCTCGTCGAGGGTCAGGTACACCTTCGGGACGTTCCATTCCGCGGCGACCTTGCGTGCCTTCTCCTCGCGCGGCTCGCAGATCGCGACGACATCGCAGCGATCGTGCTCGAGGTAGCCCCGCACGTTGAACGGCGCGATGTTGCCGATCCCGACGATCCCGACCCTGACTCGTTCCATGCGCCGGGACGCTAGCGGTCCGGCGGATCAGAGCGTGGCGGCGTGCTCCTCGGCCCGGACGCCGCGCAACCCGAACCAGGCGAGCTCGGAGACCCATTGCGCGAGCATCGCCGGGTCGAGGGGGCCGTCGTCGGTTAAGGCATCGCGACTTGTTGCCTCGGCGATCCCGATGAGCGCGTGCGCGAGGACGCGCCGGTGCTCGGGTGTCCCCTGGATGTCGATGAGCTGGCTGATCGCGTCGGCCGAGTCGTCGAGGATTCGCTCGACGATCTCGGTGAACTCGACATCGTTGCGCGCCGCGGCGCCGAAGAGGAGCCGAAAGGCCGCCTCGTTGCCGGTGACGAACCGGAAGTACGCAGTGAATCCGGCCTCGACGCGTTCGCGACCCGTCGTGACACCACGAGTCGCGACCGCGAGCTCACCGAGCAGCTGGCGGCCGACGTCGTCGAGGAGCTCGACGAACAACGCCCGCTTCGACGGGAAGTGCTGGTACAAGACCGGTTTGGTGACGCCTGCCTTCGACGCAACGTCGTCCATCGACGTCGCGTGGAAACCGCGCTCTGCGAAGACTTGGCACGAGACATCAAGGAGCTGACGCCGCCGCTGTTCGGCGGGAAGCCTGGTTGCCATCGAATCGGCTCAGACGCTCGACTTCAATGGCATCACGTAGCGGTCCTCATGGTCGAAGTTTCGGGACCACAGCTCGTCGAGGCGCGACTTCTCTTCGGCCGTGAGCGGGAGATCGGACGCGGCCGCGTACTCGCGCACCTCGTCCTCCGTGACACACGTCGGGAGGACGTTTGCGAACGAAGGGTTCGCCAGGATCCCGGCGATCGCCGCCTGGCCGATCGTCCGGTTGGTGTCTTCCCACAGGAACGAGATCGTCTCGGCCTTCTCGAAGTTGTCGAGCATGTTGTCCTTGTTGCGGTGTGAGCGATGGTCTTCCTTCGGGAACACCGTGTCGGGCGTGACCTTGCCCGAGAGCGTGTCGGACGCGTGCGGCACCCGAGCAATGAGGCTCACCTGTCCGGTGGCGACGGCTTCCTCGGCAGCGAACGTGAGTCCTGGCTCCTGCTCGAGGATGTTGAACACGGTCTGCAGCGAGACGATCGGGCGGTTGCGTGCCGACTGCAAGCCCTCTTCGACCCAACCGATCGCCGGACCCAGGGCGACGCCGAGCTCGCGGATCTTGCCCTCGGCGCGGAGCTGCTCGAGCTCGGCCCAGAGGTCGTCGGCGAGGATCGGCTCGATGCGTGCGTTGTGGAGCTGGTAGAGCTCGATGCGGTCGGTCCCGAGTCGGCGGAGCGAGTCCTCGAGCTGCTTGCGGACGGCCTCGGGTCGCCAGTCATGGGGGCGCTCCGACTGGCCGGGGGACTTCCGCGGCGCGTCGATGTCGTAGCCGCACTTGGTGGTGAGCACGATGTCGTCGCGATCGGCGCGGAGGAGGTCGGCGAGCATCGTCTCACCGACGCCGTCGGCGCCGTAGACCGGCGCCGTGTCGATGAAGTTGATCCCGGCGTCGAGCGCGGCCCGCAGGAGTCCTTGCTTGTCCTCGACCTCCCCCCACCAATTGCTGGCGAGGGTCCACGTGCCGAAACCGACCTCGGAGACTTCGAGGTCCGAGCTTCCGAAGCGGCGATACCGCATCTCTCACTCCTCTGGCTGGTCGATCGCAAACGCGAGGGTAGATCCTTTGCTCCCGGCCCATCGAACCCCGCCGGGCGTCAGCGGGTC
>JANOWV010000410.1:0-1640 GCA_031418075.1 Actinomycetes bacterium | reverse complement strand
CGACGCCACCGGGGCGCCGGCCCCACCCGTCACCGCACTCGGGCCGGACAACGAGGGTGTATTGGCCGTTCACTCGCTCTCGAAACGCTCGAACATGGCCGGGCTGCGGGCCGGGTTCTACGCCGGCGACCCCTCGCTCGTGAAGTATCTCGGCGAGGTTCGTCGCCACGCCGGGATGATGGTCCCGGCGCCTGTCCAGGCTGCCGCAGCCGCGGCGTTGAGCGACGACGTCCACGTCGATGCCCAGCGGACCCGCTACGCCGACCGGCGGGCGGCGCTCGTCCCCGCGCTCGAAGCGCTCGGACTCGTCCATGAGGGCGGTCCGTCGGCGTTCTACCTCTGGCTCCGGGATCACGAGGACGAGACGAACGACGGGTGGGGGATCGCGGCGATGCTTGCCCGCCGGGGCATCGTGGTGGCCCCGGGGGACCTCTACGGGCCCCCAGGTGTCCGTCACGCCCGTCTGGCGATGTGCATCCCCGACGCTCGGCTCGGGTTGGCCCTCGAGCGCCTCGGCACGCCACGCTGAGGCAACCGGACACCTGTCCCGTGACCGGCGGCCCCAGATGATCGCCCCCCGATGATCAGCCCCCATGATCGGCCCGAGATGATCAGCCCAGATGATCAGCCCCAGATGATCAGCTAGTAGAGGAGCCCCGAATGACCGACCTGCCCGACGAGCTCGCCGAAGACATCGGCGCCCTCTGGGAGCACCGCGACGACCTGGCGGGATACATGGCGGAGGCCGAAGCGCGCACGCTGGTGCACGCGGCCGTCGACCTGCTGGACCAAGGCGCCGCCCGGGTGGCGGAGATCGTTGATGGCGAGGTGGTCGTCCACCAGTGGCTGAAGCAGGCGATCCTGCTCCTCTTCCGCCTGTCGGAGATGGAGACGATCGAGGTCGGGCCGTTCGAGTTTGCTGACAAGATCCCGCTGAAGCGCGACTACGAGGCGGCCCGCGTGCGGGCCGTGCCGGGCGCGTCGGCCCGTTGGGGCTCGTACCTCGCGCCGGGCGTCGTGCTGATGCCGAGCTACGTGAACATCGGTGCCCGGGTGGGCGAGGACACGATGGTCGACACGTGGGCCACGGTCGGCTCGTGCGCGCAGATCGGTGCGCGCGTCCACCTGTCCGGCGGCGTCGGGATCGGCGGCGTGCTCGAGCCGCCCCAGGCCGCACCGGTCATGATCGGCGACGACACCGTCATCGGGTCACGCTGCATCGTCGCCGAAGGTGCCCGGGTCGGCGCGGGAGTGGTGCTCGGTGCCGGCTGTGTGCTCACGGGCACGATCCCGGTGATCGATGCCGAGACGGGCGAGGAGCTGAGCCGGGGGGTGGTGCCCGACTGGTGTGTCGCGGTGTCGGGCACGCGCCCACGCACGTTCCCTGGTGGCGAGTTCGGCTTGCCGTGCGTCCTCGTGATCAAGCGCCTCACCGAAGGGGAGCGGCACGAGAAGGGGCGGCTGAACGACATCCTCCGGGATCACGGCGTCGCAACCTGATCCCACCGCCGATCGCGGGATCGTCGCACGTCCAGCGGGTCCCGGGGACGTCGCCCCGGGACGAGCGCCGGACGATTCGGGTCGAGGGCGGCCCGGTCAGAGCCGACGCAGCAGCGTGACGACCTTGCCGAAGATCATCA
>JANOWV010000409.1:0-2953 GCA_031418075.1 Actinomycetes bacterium | reverse complement strand
CCTCGACGTGGGCTCGGACCCGTTGAAGCGGATCCCGATGATGGAGCCGCTCCGCGGCACCCGGGAGCACGTCGAGGAGTTGTTGGCCACCTCCACATCCCCCGCCGAGCTCGTCGCTCGATTGTCGAGCTGAGGACCTGTCTGCCCCCCGTCACAACCACCAGTACCAGGACTGAGGAACCGCACGATGCCCGAGCAGCAACGCAAGCAGAAGCCCGCCCCGAAGGAACGCGTCGACGAAGCCACAGAGGTGAAGGCCGCGCCGACCGAGCGCGGCGAGAAGCTCAAGGGCGAGCTCGACGACCTCCTCGACGAGATCGACGAGGTCCTCGAGGAGAACGCTGAGGAGTTTGTAAAAAGTTATGTCCAGAAAGGCGGCCAGTGATTTTGTGCGCCCGGGTGCCGCGGTTCCAAGGCGCGTTCCGGAGGACCGTCACAGCCAAGCCGTAGCGTCGGAGCATGAAGCGGTGCACGAAATGCGGCGAGACGAAACCGCCGACGGAGTTCTACGCGGCGAAGGGTGGAATCGACGGGCTCCGGGGCGACTGCAAGGCGTGTCATGCCGCGCGAGCGAAGCTCTGGTACGCGAAGAACCGGCAACATGTCATTGAGCGGGTCGCCCGCTGGCAGCGAGAGAACCCAGAACGGCTCCGGGCGTATCGGCGTGAGCGGAATGCCACTCGAACCCGCGAGATCCGCGAAGGTCATCTCCGCCGCACGTTCGGGATGACGGTGCGGGACTACGACGCGATGCTCGTCGCGCAGGGCGGCGGATGCGCCATCTGCGGCGCCAGACCTGCGCAGGGTCAGTCGTTCCATGTCGATCATCTCGGCGATCGCGTGCGAGGCATCCTGTGCATCCGCTGCAACAACGCGCTCGGGCAGTTTCGGGAGACGACCGAGATCGCCGAAGTCGCGGTGGACTATCTCGCGAGCGGGGGATTCGCGAACACTGGGGTGTACGACCTCCAGGTGCAAGCCCGTGCTCGGGCGCAGGGGCTCGTGCAGGTGCCCGGGTAGGCTTTCTTCCCTGATGAGCGACTCACCGCTGCCGTTCTTCGCCTCGGGCACCGACCCGGGAGCGTCCTTCCACGACCTGCTACGCAGGGTCGCGCCCGACGCGCCGCCGGCAGGCGGTGGCGGGGCCGCCGCGATGCCCGAGATCGTGCACGGGACCACGGTCGTGGCGATCCGATTCGACGGCGGCGTGGTGATGGCGGGCGACCGGCGAGCCACGGCAGGGATGACCATCGCCAGCCGGCGCATCGAGAAGGTGTTCCCGGCCGACGACTACTCGGGGATCGCGATCGCCGGCGCCGCGGGGCCGGCCGTTGACATGGTCCGCCTCTTCCAGACCCAGCTCGAGCACTACGAGAAGATCGAGGGCGAGCTCCTCTCGCTCGAGGGCAAGGCCAACCAGCTCGCGATGCTCGTGCGGACGAACCTCCCGGCCGCGATGCAGGGACTCGTCGTCATCCCGCTGTTCGCAGGCTTCGACGACCGCCGGGGCTCGGGACGCGTCTTCAGCTACGACGTCACCGGCGGCAAGTACGAAGAAGCCGACTTCCAGGCCAACGGCTCGGGTGGAGTGCACGCCCGGAACTGGATCAAGGTGCAGTGGAACGAGGCCATCACCCGCGACGACACCGTCGACCTCGCGCTCCGGGCACTGTTCGCCGCGGCCGACGAGGACGCGGCGACCGGGGGCCCCGACCTCGTACGCAGGATCTTCCCGACGATCGCCGTCATCGACGCGAATGGATACGCCGCGGTCGACGATGACGAGATCGCCGCTCGGGCTCAGGCCCAGGTCGGCGGACGAGAAGAAGGAGCGGGCCTGTGACGATGCCGTTCTACGTCTCGCCCGAGCAGGTCATGAAGGACCGGGCCGACTACGCACGCAAGGGCATCGCGCGCGGGAAGAGCTTGGTGGCATTGAGCGCCGTCGAAGGCGTGGTCGTCATCGCCGAGAACCCGTCGCGTACGCTGAACAAGATCAGCGAGATCTACGACCGCATCGCGTTCGCCGGGGTCGGCAAGTACAACGAGTTCGAGATGCTGCGCATCGCAGGGGTCCGCCAGGCCGACCTGAAGGGCTACGCGTTCGCACGAGAGGACGTGAACGCCCGCGCCCTCGCGAACGCTTACGCGCAGACCCTCGGGCAGGTCTTCACGCACGAGATGAAGCCGTACGAGGTCGAGATCCTTGTCGCCCAGGTCGGGGCCACGATCGACGAGGACTCGCTCTTCCACATCCTCTACGACGGCACGGTGGTCGACGAGGAAGGCTGCACGGTGCTCGGCGGCCAAGCTGAGGCGATCGACGAGATCCTGCAGGCCCAGTTCAGCAGCGGGATGTCTCGCGACGACGCCATCCGGCTCGGCGCGGTCGCACTCGCAGGCACCGACACCCCGCCCCTCGGTGCCGCGCAGCTCGAAGTCGGGTTCCTCGACCGAGCGAAGTCCCGACGCGCCTTTGGGAGGGTGCGCGGACCCGCCCTCGAGGCAGTGCTCGCCGGTCCGTGAGCATCGGCGTCCGATCTTCCGACCGGTCCATCCGGACCATGACGATCAGACCATGACAAGGGGAGTAGCCCAGTGAAGGCATCTGCACGCGTCGCCGTGGCCACGATCGTGGTGATGGGGTTGATGGGTTCGACGGGTGCCAGTGCTTCCGTGTCGGCGAAGACCAAGAAGCTCTCGGCCGAGAAGTACGCGAAGTCGATGTGCACGACCTACAACACTGTGATCGACGAGCTCGGCGCCTTCGCGAAGCAGATCACGACCTCCAGCGCGTCGCAGACGGACCCGGCCGCCTTCCAGGCCGAGGTCTCGACCTTCGCCGACGAGTTCCTCGCCGCGTTGGCCAAGGACGAGCAGAAGCTCAAGCGCATCTACCCCGACGTCGACGGCGGTAAGAAGATCTCGAAGCAGTTCAGCAAGAACCCCACCG
>JANOWV010000408.1:0-1623 GCA_031418075.1 Actinomycetes bacterium | reverse complement strand
CTGCAAGCCGCCCTGCTCGATCGACGAGCCGATCCTCACCTGCCAGACGGTGGCCGCGCTCGCACTCGCCGACAAGGGTGTTCCGAAGAACGCCGTCCGCATCCTCATGGGCGACTTCAACCTGCCGGCCGGGACCCCTCGCTACGAGCGCATCCTCGCCGACGGGTACGTCGACTCGTACCTCGCCGCCGGGAACCCGGAGTGCGACCCGACATCGGGAATCGGGTGCACGAGCGGCCGCGAAGACAAGTCGATCGTGGCACTCAAGGATCCAACTGCGAAGGAGTCGGAGCGAATCGACTTCATCTTCGTCAAGGGATCCAAGAAGTGCGCGGTCGCGTACGACACGCCCGACGACGCCAACGGCAACCACCTGGGGACGGCCCTGTTCGGGAACACCCCGGCCGTCGACGGTCCGGGCGGACTCGTCTGGACGTCCGACCACACCGCCGTGAGTGCAGACCTCTCCTGCGCCAAGAAGGGTTGACATGAGCCACGACGTGGTGATCCGCGGCGGCACGGTCGTCGACGGGACCGGTGCGCCGGGACGGCGGGCCGACGTCGCGATCGACGGCGATCGCGTCGTCGAGATCGGTGAAGGGCTCTCCGGCACCCGCGAGCTCGACGCGTCGGGGAAGGTCGTGGCGCCCGGATTCATCGACATCCATACGCACTACGACGCGCAGGTCTTCTGGGACCCGGCACTCACGCCGTCGTCGTGGCACGGCGTCACCACCGTCGTCGCCGGGAACTGCGGCTTCTCCATCGCTCCGTGCAAGCCGGAGCATCGCGGACTGATCGGTCGCACGCTCCAGCACGTCGAGGACATGAGCCTCCCCACCCTCGAGGCCGGGATCCCCTGGGAGTTCGAGACGTTCCCCGAGTACCTCGCCACCGTCGAACGCCACGGCAGCGTCCTCAACTTCAACGCGTACGTGGGCCACACCGCCGTCCGCCTCTTCGTGATGGGCGACGAGGGCTACGAGCGCGACGAGCCCACCGACGACGAGCTCGACCGGATGGCTGCTGTCGTCCGTGAGGCCATCGCCGCGGGCGCGGCCGGGTTCGCATCGAGCTCGGCCCCGACCCACAACGGCGACGGCGGGCGTCCGGTGCCATCGCGACTCGCGGGGATCCGCGAGATCGAGGCGCTGGTCACCCCACTTGGTGAGCTCGGTCGAGGGGTCGGTGCCTTCACCCCCGGTGAGCGCGTGACCCACCCAGAGATCTACGCGCTGCAGCGCAAGATCGGGCGACCGTTCACCTGGACCGCGTTGCTCACCATCAAGGGCTCACCGTTCGCGCAGACGATGTCCGAGCTCAACGCCCGCGAGCGCGCCGCGGGCGCTGACGTGTGGCCGCAGGTCACGTGCCGGCCGCTCACCTTCCAGATGAACCTTGCCGACCCCTTCACCTTCAACACCGTCCCGTCGTTCGCGAAGCTCATCGACCGTCCGGTCGAGGAACGTCTCGCTGCGTACCGCGACCCGGACTGGCTTCGCATCGCCGAAGAGGAGCTGGAGCACGGGCGGGTGTTCCGGGCCCGCTGGGACTCGATCACGATCGCCGAGAGCCGAAGCCACCCCGAGCTCATCGACACGAACATCGCCGCGCTCGCCAAAC
>JANOWV010000407.1:0-2091 GCA_031418075.1 Actinomycetes bacterium | reverse complement strand
ATCGTGATGCTCGGCGTCGACCTCCTGGTGTTCCAGAAGAACCCCCACGAGGTCTCGATGCGCGAGGCCGTCGCGTGGAGCTGCTTCTGGGTCGCCTGCGGGCTCTCGTTCGCGGTCGTCGTCTGGATCACGATGGGGAGCAAGCCTGCGGGTGAGTACCTCGCTGGCTACCTGATCGAGAAGAGCCTCTCGGTCGACAACATCTTCGTGTTCGCGCTCGTGCTCTCGTACTTCTCGGTGCCGCCGCGTCTCCAGCACCGGGTCCTCTTCTACGGCGTCCTCGGAGCGCTCGTGATGCGGGCGGCGTTCATCCTCCTGGGCGCGACGCTCCTCGAGCAGTTCTCGTGGACGATCTACCTGTTCGGTGGGTTCCTGGTCGTGACCGGGATCCGCATGGCCCGTCACGGCGACGTGGAGGTGCACCCCGACCGCAACCCCGTCCTGAGGCTCATGCGTCGCGTGATCCCGATTGCGCCCGACTATGAAGGCGACAAGTTCTTCGTGCGGCGAGGGGCGCGTCGGTACGCGACACCACTTCTCGCCGTCCTGCTCGTCGTCGAGACGACCGATGTCGTCTTCGCGGTGGACTCGATCCCCGCCATCTTCGCGGTCACCAAGGACACGTTCATCGTGTTCACCTCGAACGCGTTCGCGATCCTCGGCCTTCGCGCGCTCTACTTCGTGCTCGCCGGTGCCATGGGTCGCTTCATCTACCTGAAGACCGGGCTCGCCGCCGTGCTCGTGTTCGTCGGAATCAAGATGCTGCTGTCGGAGGCGTACCACATCCCGATCGGGATCTCCCTCGGCGTCATCGCCGCGATCCTCGCCGTCTCGATCGGGCTCTCGTTGCGCCATACGCGAACCGCCGACGGCGAAGCACCGGAGCCACCCGCCACGACCCCGATCGAAGCAGGCACCGCGGAGGAGCAGGGATGACCATGGAGAAGGTCCTCGTGTTCGGCGACGACGGCTCCCCGGGGGCCGACGTTGCGTGGTCCTGGGTGTGCGCGCAGTCCTGGACCGGCTGGCGAGCCGAGGTGATCACCGCGGTGATGCCTCCGATCGGACCGCCGCCGGACGCCGCCGACGCCGCGTCCCATGAGTGGGAGCCGGCGACTCGGCGCGACGCGTCCGATGCTTGTGGGTTCACGGCGGTGGTGCACCTCCGAGCCGACGCGGACCCGCGCTACGTGCTCGGAGAGCGCGTCGACGCGTCGCTCGTCGTGATCGGCCCGACCGGCGAGGGGTTCCTGAAGACGGTCCACCTCGGGAGCACCGCCGCCCACCTCCTCCACCACCCACCGGCACCGCTCGTCGTGGCCCGCACGGCGCAACCGGTGCGCCGGGTCCTCGCCGCCGTCGACGGATCGGTGCACGCACTCCGTGCCCTCGAGGTCGTTGCCGGCGCACCGTGGGCGGGCTCGATCGAGTCACTCGAGCTCGTGACCGTCACCGACGACGAGGCAGAGGCTGAGTCCTCACTCGCGGCCGCCGCGGCGGCGGTGCCGGGACTCCCGATCTCGACTCGACGGTTGCCGAGCGCCGAGTCGAGGGCCGAGGCGATCTTCGAGGCCGCCGGCCCGGAGACAGACCTCATCGTCGTCGGCACACGCGGGGTGGGTGTGCTGACGCGGCTGCTCGCCGGATCGACCGCGACCGCCGTGACCGAACGCGCCGCGTGCTCGGTGCTCCTCGCCCACGCCGACGCTCCGGCCTGAGCCGGGTTCCGGCGTCGTCCGGCATCAGCCCGAGGGCGCCTCGATCAGCTCGAGCACGGTGCCGTCCGGATCCGGGAACAGCAGCGCCCGGAGCGACGGGAGTCCGGGTCCCATGTCGAGGGTCGCGGGTGGCGTCCAGCAGGCGACGCCCGCACGTACCAGCTCGGCATGCGCGGCATCGATGTCGTCCGTCAGCAGCGCCATGCGGAACGGACCGACGCGGTTCGCCTGGTCCGACGGTGCGCCCACCGGCGCGGGCTGGTGCCACCGCACGAGATCGATCGCGAAGGTGCCGTTCGCACGGGGGTCGTCGAGGTACGCCATCTCCCACTCCGCGTCCGGGCCGAGGCCCAGCGCGGTCTCGTCCCGCGGT
>JANOWV010000406.1:0-17036 GCA_031418075.1 Actinomycetes bacterium | reverse complement strand
GAACGTCCCGATCGCGCGGGTCTCGTTCGGGTCCCAGATCGTCCCTGCGATCCCGATCAACGCCAGCATCAACCCGATCGTGACCACCAGCTGCGCCACGAGCGATGCCCCGGCGAGACGCCGCATGAGCAGTCGTTCGATGATCAATCCGAGCAGCGGCGCCGCGATCAGCACGGTGATGCAGAGCGCGACGAACGTCTGGATCCCGTGGTTGATCTTCAGCTCCCAGTACACGAACGCCATGAACATCCCGATGGCGCCCTGGGCGAAGTTGAACACACCCGAGGTGGTGTAGGTGACGACGAGCCCACTGGCGGCGACGGCATAGATCGAGCCGATCGTCACGCCGACGACGACGAAGAACAGGAGCGAGTCGCCGGTGAAGCTCCGTCCGGCCCACGACTCCTGGACGATGAATCCGATGAACAGCGCGGCGGCGAGCCCGGCCGTCAGTCGTCCGCGGTCCGGACGACCCTTCAGTCGCTCCAGCGCTGCCGCCACTCGTGTCCCTTCACTTGGTCGTCCCGGTGCCCCGGTGCCCCGTGGCTCCGGTGGTCGGTGGGTCGTGACGTGACGCCGTGGAGCGCGCGCCAGGCGTCATACGGTCACTTGATCAGATCGAGCTCGAGGGCCACCGTGTCGGCCGACTTGCAGTCGAAGGTCCCCTTCTTCTTCGGGTGGACTCGCACGAACTTGCCCGACTTCACCTGGAGCAGCGCGAAGCACGTCGTTGCCTGCCGCTTGCCAACATCAGTCGGCGCGATCATGCCGTCGGCGGTGAAGTTGTGGATGTTGTTCGCACCCGTGAGCACCGCGGCGCGGGTGATGGCGTTGGGCCCGTCGGCCTTCACGATGCCGTCGACGATGTCACGGAAGTAGATCGCCGCCGCCCAGGCCTGCGCACCGAACCCGTCCGCCTGCTCACGACCGGTGAACTTCAGGAAGTTCGTCAGCATCTTGTTCGTCTTCGCCTCGTCGAACGGAACGAAGGTCAGGTACACGAACTGGTCCTCGATCTCAGAACCGCCCTGGGTGAGGAAGTCGGTGTTGTAGCACTGGACCGAGCAGTCCCAGACATCCACGCCGGTGAGGCCCTGGAGCTTGGCCTCCTTGCGCAGCGCGAGCGTGCTGTTGGACCCGAGTCCGCTGCGGCCGTAGGTCGAACCGGCGTCCTTCATCTGCTGGATGATCGGCGTGTAGATGCTCTGCGGGGCACGAGCGGATACGTCGGCGTCGACATCGGCCTTGATGCCGGCTTCTTGTTCCGCAGTGAACAGCGGGACTTGGGAGTTCTTCGCCGCGAGCAGGTCCGACGGGTAGATGAACGTGCCGTGGAGGTCACCGAAGCGCTTCAGGTAGTAGTTGGTCGCCGCCGTCCCCGTGCGGTAGGTCTGCGGGTGGTCGTCCTTGGTCGTGCAGTCGAGCGTCGGGGGGTTGATCGGGTGCGACACCGGCGAGCACTGGTGCAGCGGCTCGGTGGTCACCACCGGGAAGTCGGGAAGGCCAGTCGCCGCACCGGTCGCGTCGGCGCAGCCGACGAGGTCGTCGGTGTTGTTCACGAAGAGCGACGAGGTGCCGATGATCGCGAAGTCCTGGCTGCAGGCGGTGATGATCGCGTTTCGGGTCTCGTCAGCATTGAGCTTGGTGTCGATGAAGTCGACGACGACCTTGCGTCCGGCGAGGCCACCGTTCTTGTTCATCCACTTCGCCCACGCCTTGACCCCATTCGCCGACCCCTCGAAGAGCCCGGGCTGGAACGCGTTATCGACGTCGGCGAGGACGCCGATGCGGATCTCGGTGGCGGTGATGCCCACGTCAGAGGCCTCCAGCGCGTCCTTGCCGCCGCTCCCCTGCGCACCCGCAGCGACCGACAGCATGCTCGATGCCACCAGACCGACGGTGAGCACCGCGATCACTCGACTCCACCTCATCGTTCCCCCCTCGTTGCTGCCGTGGGTATCCCTGTCGGATCACCGAAGCAGCGTGGGGGATTCTGCCCCCCGCTGGAACAGGTTGCAATACGTCATCGGAGCACCGACTGCGCACGCGACGGGGCGCCGTGACCTTCGCCACGGCGCCCCGCTGAGTGCTTCGCTACGTGCCGCTAGCCCGTGAAGAGATCCAGCTTGATCTCGACGCGGTTGCGCGGCTTGCAGTCGAACGTGCCGGCCTTCTTCGGGAAGACCCGCTTGAACTTGCCCTTCTGCACCTGCAAGAGGGTGTAACAAGGCGTCGTCTCGCGTGCACCGACGTTGGTGGTGCCGATCATGCCGCCGGCGTTGAAGTCGTTGATGCCTGCGAGCTGGTCGAAGACGTCCTTGCGGGTGACGCTGTTGATGTCTCCCGCGGCGACCGCCTGCTCCACTGCCTGCTGGAACAGCAGCCCCGACGCGAACGCCTGGATGGCGAAGCCGTCGACCTTGTCCTTGTCGGTGAACTTCAGGAAGTTCGCCAGCATCTCGTTCGAGCCCTTCTCCTCGAACGGGAGGAAGAGCGTCGAGACGTACTGGCCCTCGACGTCAGCGCCACCCTGCTCGATGAGCTTCGGGTCGTAGCACTGGAGCGTGCAGTCCCAGATGAACTTCGGGTCGTTGAGCCCCTGGATCTTCGCTTCCTTGCGCAGCAGCACCGTCGTGTTGAACGACGAACCACTCTGGGCGTAGTTCGAGCTGTTGTCCTTGAGCTGCTGGACGAACGGCGTGTACTCGGGCTGCGCGGAGCGACCGGAGATGAGCCCCTCGAAGTCCTGCTTGATCCCGGTTCCTGCGTGCTGCATCTGGGTCATCGAGGCGCGGTTCGCGTTCTCCGCCGCCTTGAGGTCCTTGGAGAAGATGAAGGCCCCGTGCAGGTCCTTGCCGAACTTCTTCTCGTAGTAGAAGGCACGACCGGCATTCCCCTGGAAGGTCTGCGGGTGGTCGTCCTTCGTGTCGCAGAGGATCTGCGGCGGGTTGATCCCGTAGGTCGTCGGCGAGCACTGCTGCACGAGCTCGGTCGTGACCACTGCGATGTCGGGGATCCCAGTTGCGGCCCCCGCGCCGTCGACGCACGCCTCGACGTCATCGACGTTGTTCAGGAACAACGCCGACGTGCCAACCATGGCGAAGTCGTCGGAGCACGCCTTGATGGCCGCGTTGCGCGCCTCGTCGGCGTTGAGCTTCGAGTCGATGAAGTCGACGACCACCTTGCGTCCGGCCAGACCACCGTTCTTGTTGACGTACTTGGCCCAACCTTCGACGCCGGCCCGCGAGCCCTGGAACAGGGCGGGCGCGAGCGTGTTGTCGACGTCGGCGACAACCGCGACGCGGATCTCTTTCGCCGTCACCCCGACGTCGGACGCGGACGGCTTGGCGCCGGCCTGTGCGAACGCGACACCGATGGTTCCGGTGGTCGCGAGAACGATCGTGGCGACGAGCGCCACCCAGCGAGTTGTCCTCACCGAGTTCCCCCCTGTGCGATTGGTGGCCTCACGGCCGTGATCCGATGTGCTGCCCGGGCCCGGTGGGCCGAGGTGCGTGAGTCTGCCCCGAACTGGAACGCGTTTCAAGGCAATCAGCAGCCGTAGAGCCCGGCCGTGTTGCCCCGCAGGATCCGGTCCCGCCGGACCGGGTCCATCCCGGCAGTGTGCTCGGCGAGCATCGCCTGGGAGTCGGGCCAGGTGGAGTCCGAGTGCGGGTGGTCGTTCGCCCACAGCAGGCGGTCATCGGTCAGGCCGACTCTGGGGCTCACGGCCTCGTCGAGCGCCTCGTCAATGAGCCGGAACGCAACCCAGTCGTCCTGGAACGTGAGGTAGACGTGCTCGCGGAAGTACTCCGACGGGAGCCGCGAGAGGGTGCCGACCTCCAGCCAGTTCCGATGGCGGTCATAGGCATGATCGGCGCGATACATCCAGTGCGGTGCCCAGCCCGCGTCGGCCTCCACGCACACGACCCGAAGGCCGGGGTGTCGCTCGAACACACCCCCGAAGATGAGCGTGCCGAGCAGGTCCTGGTTCCCGCGGATGATCCCCAGGAAGCCGTTCATCTTCGGACCCCGGTACGCATCGCTCCCGAGCGCCCCCGCTCCCCCGGTGAGGATGTGGAACGAGATCGGGAGGCCCACGTCGACCGCGGCCTCCCAGAAGTCGTCGTACGCGGGATGGTCGTAGTCCTCCCCCGCGGGGACACCGGGGAGCATCACGCCGCGCAGCCCGAGGCCACGGATCGACGCGAGGTCCGCGATCCCCGAATCGGGTGAGCACATCGCCGACTGCCCGACCCCGAGAAGGCGCGTCGGGGCGTGCGCGCACCACTGGGCGAGCCACCGGTTGTACGCGTCGAAGCAGGCCTGCTTGTACGCGAAGTCCGGGTGGTTGCACAGCAGCATGCCGACGGATGGGTAGAGGACCTCGGCGGCGATGCCGTCGCGATCCTGTTCGAGGAGCCGCGCGGCCGCGTCGTAGCCACCGTGGTGCAGTTCCTCCCACTGCTTCCCCTGCGAGAACCCCAGCTCGTCGGCCGGCACTCCCGCGCCGGCGATCATCGAGAACGGCACCCGGCCCTCGTGGGGACTTCCCGGGTCCGTGAGCATCGTCGCGCCCATCCCTTCGAGATGGACGAGCGTCGGAGCGCGGTCGGCGAAGCGGGGATCGATGTCGGCGTAGGCCTCGGGTGGTTCGGTCACGTGCGAGTCGGCCGAGATCACCGCGCCCACTTGGTCTGGCCCGATCCTCTGCGGCGCACCCGCCGCCGGAGCGGCGCTCACGACGACGACGGACTCGATGACGAGAGCAGTGCACCGAGTGCCTCGTCGACGTCGGCGATCGACGTCGGCCCGCCGTGCTCCCACGTCTGCACGTAGTGCCACCCCTCCACGAGCCGCACCTCGCCACCGCGCACGTAGAGCACCCGTCCATTCGCTGCGCAACCCTCGGTCGCCAACCACGCGACGACGGGCGCGACATTGGCCGGGTGGAAGACGTCGAACACCGAAGGATCTTCCGGTGCGCGCACGACGTCGGCGATGCCCGCGACCTCCTCAGTCATACGCGTCCGTGCGACGGGCACGATCGCGTTGCACCGCACGCCGTACCGCGCGAGCTCCTCGGCGAGGATCACCGTCATGGCCGCGATCCCAGCCTTGGCGGCGCCGTAGTTGCTCTGACCCACCGCGCCCATCAGCCCCGACGTCGACGAGACGTTGACCACCGACGCGCGCACCTCCTCGCCCGACTTCGTGCGGTCGCGCCAGTGCCCGGCCGCGACCCGCGTCGTACAGAAGGTCGACTTGAGGTGGCCCCGGATGATGGCGTCCCACTCGTCCTCGGTCATGTTCACGAACATCCGGTCACGGAGGATCCCGGCATTGTTCACCACCACGTCGAGCCCACCCCACGCGTCGATCGCGCTGCCGACCGCAGCCTCTGCACCGGCCAACGTCGCCATGTCGTCGTCGTTGGCGAGCACCTCGGCACCCGAATCGGCCAGCTCGGCGGCGATCGCCGCGACGACCGATGGATCGTGACCCTGGCCGTCGCGCTCGGCGCCGTTGTCGTTGACGACGACGCGGGCACCTTCGGCCGCGAACAGCCGGGCGTGCTCGCGCCCCATCCCCCGGCCGGCCCCCGTGACGAGGATCCGCCGCCCCTCGAGTGCACCAGTCATGCGCACCAGCCTACGAGCCTGGTCCCGCGGCGGCTCCCCGTCGTCACCCTCCCTTGGATGGGCTGGGCTCCTACGATGCCAGTCGTGACTCCGATCCGCGACGCCGCGCCGGGCGGACCAGCCTTCACCGGAGAGCGCACCGACGACGCTCCCGTGGGCTCCACCATCGGCACCGTGGAACCGGGGCGGACCCCGGTCCTGGTCCCCGCGAGCCGATACACGTCGCCCGACTGGGCAGCCCGAGAGGCGGAGCTGCTGTGGCCGCGCGTCTGGCAGGTTGCCTGCACCGTGGAGCACGTACGCGAACCCGGTGACTGGTTCGAATACACCTGCGGAGCACTGTCGGTCCTCGTCGTACGCGGCGACGACCACACGCTGCGTGCGTTCCAGAACGTGTGCCTCCATCGCGGCAACGAACTGTGCAGCGGCGCGGGAACGGGTCGCACCGAGATCCGCTGCCAGTACCACCGCTGGTGCTGGAACCTCGACGGGTCACTCCGAGAGGTGCCGTCGCGCCGCGGCTTCGGCAAGATCGACAACGACGAGTACGGCCTCCGCGACGCCCAGGTCGATACCTGGGGTCCACTCGTGTTCGTGAACCTCGACCTCGATGCCACGTCACTCGCCGAGTTCCTCGCCCCAGTACCTGAGATGACGGCATGGTTGCGGACCGAGGAGTACGTCGGTCAGGCGATCGTCACGATCCCGCTTCCGTGCAACTGGAAGACCGGCATCGATGCGTTCAGCGAGACGTATCACGTGCAGGGGATCCACCGACAGATGATTCCGTCAACCGACGACGTCAACGGGCCGCAGGAGGTGTGGGAACGCCACGGCCATCTCAACCAGCCGTACGGGATCCCCAGTCCCCGGCTGCGCGACGGCGCGACCGACCAGGAGATCTGGGAGTCGTTCGTCGCCACCCAAGGTGAGCGGGTGGGACGTCCGGGAGCCGATGACCCGGGGCCCGTGCCGGTGCGCCGCGAAGGCGAGTCCGTGCGCGACCTGCTCGCACGGCTGATCCGGGAGCGGGCCGACGAGGCCGGCGTCGACCTGGGTGAGTTCACCGACGCGCAGGTCACGGACCTCCACCAGTTCAACTGCTTCCCGAACATCTCCCCGGTGTTTCTCGCCGAGAGCCTCGCGTGCGTCCGCACCCGACCCGGCATCACCCCCGACGACTGTCTCCTCGACCTGATCTTCTGCTCGCGCGCGCCCGTTCCGCCCGATAGGCCGGACGGGTTGGACGGGCCGGACGGTTCGGACGAGCCA
Organism: Actinomycetes bacterium; assembly: GCA_031418075.1. Classification (GTDB taxonomy): domain Bacteria; phylum Actinomycetota; class Acidimicrobiia; order IMCC26256; family PALSA-555; genus DASUAO01. The sequence goes on along the minus strand of JANOWV010000406.1, from coordinate 10,125 downwards.
AGCAGGTTGGACGGGCCAGACATCGAGCGCACCCGACCGGTCGACATGATCCTGGATCCGGCAACCGCCGACGTCGGCGCCGTGTTCAACCAGGACATCGCGAACCTCATGCGGGCGCAGCGCGGACTGCACCAGCCCGGCTTCACCCACCTCTCATTGTCACGGGAGGAGATGCGCATCGAACGCCTCCACCGCAATCTCGAGCACTACCTCGGCATCACCGAGACCGAGCTCACCGGCGGCTGACCACGCGAGTCAGGTGCCGTGGACGAGGCTCACGTGCACGGAGTCGCGGCCGGGGATCGTGCGCGCGAGCAGGCCGATCCCCTCATCGAGCGTCTCGAGCGTGACGATGTCGCCGACGAGCGCGGTCCGGTCGAAACGCCCGTTCGCGAGCAGGTCGACCGCGACGGCCATCGAAGCCGGCGTGAACCCGGCCCCACCGACGAGCGTGAGCTGGCGGAACACCACGAGGTCGGTGATGAGGCCCTCGACCGGCTGGAAGTGCTTGAGCCCCGCGAGCAGCACCGTGCCGCGGGTCTTCACCATCGCCACGGCCAGCGGGATGGTCGCCGTCGCGACTGCGGCGACGTCCATGACGACGTCGGCCATGCGTCCGCCGGTGAGCTCGCCCACGCGCGTGATCGGATCCTCGGACTCGACGTCGATCGTCGCGTCGGCTCCCAGGGCGCGCGCTGCCGCGAACCGCGCCCCATCCGAAGCGGTACCGGTGACGATCACCGTGGCCGCACCGGCAGCACGCGCCGCGACGACGCACGCCAGGCCCTGGTGGCCCGGCCCCTCGACGACGACCGTATCGCCGAGCCGGACCCCGGCGCGCTCCACCCAATGCACGGCGTTGGCCATCGGCTCGAACATCGTGAGCTCTTCCGCGGGCACGTCGTCGGGGACCCGGTGCAGGTTGGTGCGCGGCAGCAGCGCCATCTTCTCGGCGTACCCACCCCAGCAACCGCTGTCGCGGTCGAGCCCGAGCGTGTACCCGTAGACGTGCATCGTCGTGCAGTCGGGGTCGCCGGACCGACACGCCGCGCACGCCCCACAGCGCAGGATCTCGTCGACGCATACCCGATCGCCCTCGTCGAGGTTCCACGCCGTCTTGGCCTCGGCCGTGATCGCCTCGATCCGTCCGACGATCTCGTGGCCGGGGACGACCGGGAAGACCTCCCCCGGCACACCGACTCCGCCGTGCAGCTGCGCCAGGTCGCTCCCACACAGTCCAACCGCTTCGACGCGAAGGACCGCGCCGCCTTCTGGCGGCTCCGGCGCCGGCAGCTCGCGCACATCCCACGTCCCATCGCCGACGAACACCCCTGCTCGTACCGTGCCTGCCATCACGCTCCCCCAGCTTCGATTCGGTTCTGATCGGCTCCGGCTCGCTCGCGCTCGACCGGCGCACCACCGCGGCGAACCGGCATCCAGTGGTACGGCGATGCTTCCTCCCCCGACGCGGCAGCCGCCTTCACGTCGTCGGGCATCTCTCCCATCACGTCGGACTGCTCGCGCATCCGTGCGTACGTGTGGTCGACGGTCCCTGCACGCGCGTAGTGGTACACCATCGCGGCGCGGCGTCCGTCGGAGACGTTGTCGGTCGAGCGGTGCATCAGGTTGCTGTGGAACACGAGCACATCGCCCGCACGCATCAGCACCTGTTCGGCGCCGGAGAAGTCCATGTCGACGATCTCCGTGTACCCCAGGTTCGCGTCGGCCCGCTGATCCGGCACGTGCTCGTGCACGGATTCACGGTGCGAGCCGGGCAGGACCGACAACGGGCCGTTCATCGGTGTCGCATCGGTCACGGCGACCCAGATACCCACCTGTTCCGGTGGGTCGAACGGGAAGTACAGCGCGTCCTGGTGCCAGGGCTGCCCGATGGCCTCGGGGTTCTTGAAGATGAACTGCGAGAGGAAGCAGTCGATGTCCGGACCGAGCAGTCCCGCCACGACCGCGGTGAGTCGCTCGTCGTGCGCGAACTCACCGAAGACCGGATCCCAGTCGTGGAGGATGAAGATCTTCGAGACGCGGTCCTCCGCTTCGACGGCCGCCGACCAGGGGTTGCGCTCGGGATCCACGAGCGAATGGCGGATCGACTCCCCCGCGGCGGCACGGCGGCACAGCTCGACTGCCCGTGCCTCCATGGCCTGGCACGTGGTGTCATCGACGAAGTCGCGCAGCATGAGGTAGCCGTCCCGTTCCCAGGACTCCCGCTGCGCCGGCGTGATCGTGTCAGCCACGTGTGCTCCCCTCGTACACTCCGGCTCGGATGGGGATCATGCCACTGCACCGAGCGACCCCGGGCGCCTGACCGTGCAGGCCGTGCGGAGCACCGAGCGCGGGGTCGAGGTTGTCGACGTGCCCGATCCCGTCCCCGACCACGAGTCGATCCTCCTCGACGTCGCGTCCGCCAGCATCTGCGGATCCGACCTGCACCTCCTCGCGTTCGGGCCGATGCCCGTCACGCTCGGGCACGAGTTCGCCGGATCCCTGCCCGACGGCCGTGTGGTCGCGGTGAACCCGAACGTCCCGTGCGGCACCTGCGACCAGTGCGTCGCGGGAGCGGGACACCGATGCCGGACCGGCGCCCAGCGCATCCTCGGCATCGCGTCCGACGGCGGGATGGCCCAGTCCGTGGCGGTGCACACCGATGCGCTCGTGACGCTGCCCACCGAGGTTCCGGCCGGCGATGCCTGCCTCGTGGAACCTCTCGGGGTGGCGACCCACGGGGTGCGACTCGCTGAGCTCACCAGCGGTCAGCGCGCCGCAGTGGTCGGGGCCGGGGCCATCGGGCTCGCAGCTGTCGCCGCAGCCCGGACGGTCGTCGACGATGTCGGGCTCGTCGCGCGACACGCCCCGCAGCACGTCGCAGGCGAACGGCTGGGAGCACAATCGACCCACGGCGAGTACGACGTCGTCTTCGAGTGCGCGGGCACCGAAAGTGCGCTTGCACAGGCCGCCGACCTCTGTCGCCCGGGTGGGCGGATCCTGTTCCTCAGCACGCACTGGTCGCCGGTCCCCATCCCCGGGATCCCGGCCTCGATGAAGGAGCTCGACTTCCGATGGTCGTTCACCTACGGGTCCCACGACCACGGCCATGACCTCGATGACGCGGTGCAGTTGCTGGCGAACAACCCGGAGATCGCGGCGACCTTGATCTCGCATCGGTATCCCCTCTCCGACGCAGCAGAGGCCTTCCGCGTCGCGGCCGACCGGGAGGCCGGCGCCATCAAGGTCGTGCTGGAACCGTGACCATGGCGCCCATCGACCTCGGCCTCGCGGGACAGCCCGCGATGGTGACCGGTGCGGCCGCAGGCATCGGACGCTCGATCGCGACCTGGCTCACCCGCGCCGGGTGCACGGTCGCGCTCGTCGACCGCGACGCAGAGCGACTGGACGAGACGATCACCGAGCTCCGCGCGGAAGGCGCGAGCTGCGTCCCCGTCATCGCCGACCTTCGCGACGAAGGAGCACCCGAGCGCGCGGTGCAGGCGACGGTCGACGCCTATGGCCAGGTGGCCGTCGCGGTCAACAACGTAGGGATGCTTGCTGGGCACACACCCGCACCGTTCCTCGAGTCCGACGACGACCAGCTCCGCGACATCGTCGAGCAGAACCTGTTGCTCACCGCCCGCTGCTGTCGCGCCGAAGGTCGCTCGATGGTGGAACACGGCGTCGCCGGCGTGATCCTCAACGTGACGTCTGGTGAGTCGACGCGGCCGGCGTTGGATCTTGCCGCGTACGGCGCGGCGAAGTCGGCGATCAACCACCTCACCCAGACGATCGCGACCGAGCTCGGACCCGACAACATCAGGGTGAACGCCGTCGCGCCGGGGACCACGCTCACCGAAGTGGTGCGCGCCGCACTGTCCGACGAGTACATCGAGGAGCTCACGACGACCATCCCGCTCGGCCGGATGACCGAGCCCGACGACCTCGCGCGACTCGTCGTCGCGCTGGCCTCCGACCTGGGCCGAGCCGTGACCGGCCAGCTCGTGCTGGCCGACAACGGCGCTCATCTCTCCCGGAATCGACCACCACGCGGGCGGGCGTCATGACCCGCCCGACTGCGCTCCGATTCGACGGCAAGGTTGCACTCGTCACCGGCGGAGCCTCAGGCGTCGGCGCGGCAAGCGCCCGCCACCTCGCCGGAGGAGGCGCGTACGTCGTGGTCGCCGACGTCGCGGCCGAGGCGGCGCGTGTCGTCGCGGAGGAGATCGGCGGCGAGCACGTCGCGCTCGACGTGGGAGATCCTTCGGCATGGTCGTCGTTGGCGGCTCGGCTTCGAGCCGACCGCGGTGTCGACCTGGTGCACCTGAACGCAGGGATCCTCGCCGCGCCACTCCCCGAGCCGTTCCTCGATACGTCGGTCGACCGGCTCCACCAGATGGTGCGAGTGAACCTCGAGGGCGTTGCGCTCGGCATCCACACCCTCGCCCCGATCATGCTCGCGGGAGCCGGAGGCTCGATCGTCGCGACCGCGTCCGTCGCCGGGCTCCTGCCCTACGCCGGGGATCCGATGTATGCGGCGACCAAGCACGGGATCATCGGTCTGGTCCGCAGCGTTGCACCCCACCTCGGCCGGTCCGGCGTGCGCGTCCATGCGATCTGCCCCGGGGGGATCGACACCCCAATGGTGTCCGAACGCCAGAAGGAGGCCATGAGCATGGCCGGGCGTCCGGTCCTCGACCCGAGCGAGGTGGCTGCCGCGGTCGCAGACCTCCTCGCACGGGAAGACAGCGGCGTGGTGCAGACGATCGCGAAGGAGCGCGGCGTGGAGGACGTGGACCCGCCGAGCATCCTGGGGTTCGGCTAGTGGGCGGGGCTTCGGCGAGGACCCAACCTCAGCGTCTTGGCGCGAGCTCCACTCGGCCGCGGTCGAGGACGACGTCACCTCGCTGTGTCGTCGTCGTGAACGTCGCGCCGTCACCATCGGCGTCGTACCAGACCCGCGTCTCGAGCGTGTCGCCGGGATGCGCGGGCGCCGCGAAGCGCCCCTCGATCGCCGACAGTCGGGCCGGGACACCATCGCACACGGCCTCGAGCAGCGCCCGACCGGCGAACCCGAGCGTGCCCAGACCCATCAGGATCGGCCGGTCGAACCCCGCGGCGCGGGCGAACCAGGGGTCGGAGTGGATTCGGTTGTGATCGCCGGAAGCGAGGCGGTAGAGCAGCGTCTGGGTCGCGGCGGTCTCGTACGCCACGATCCGGTCGGGGTCACGGTCGGGTACCGGCAGCGCAGAGCTCGACGGTGCGGGCGCACTGTCGCGATGCCCGTCACCGAATCCACCGAGTCCACGCAGGAAGAACGACGTGCGGTTCGTGAACCGGGCGTCCCCGGTGGTGGCGTCGACTGCGTCCCATTCGGTCACGACCAGCGCGCCCGATCCCTTGTCGATCACGTCGGCGATCCGACCCGACACCAAGACGGCACCTTCGACCGGGATCGGACCGGCGAGCTCGATCCGCTGCTCACCGTGCACGATGCTCTCCATCGGCACGTCGCCGAGGTCGGCGAAGGAGAATCCCGGCCCGGCGATCCCCACCTTCACTGCGAAGGTCGGAAGCACCTCGAGCTCGATGCCCTCCGAGTTCTCGGTCACGAAGCGCAGGTCGTCCCAGCCGCACCCGAGCGCGAGCGCGTACAGCATGACGTCGTCGCGCGACCACGACTTCTCCCATGGCCCGTACTCGCGACCGATGATCCGCAAGTCCACTGCCATGGCGCGCATGCTAGAGCCGCGGCTTAGGCTCGCCATCGTGAGCCTCCCTCCCGACGCCCGGACCGCCTACGACAGTCACGACCCGGCCGAAGATCCGGCGCGTGCGATCAAGCACCGTCTCGTCCGCGAAGTGAAACGGCTGATCGAGCTCACCGCGCACCTCGATGTGCACCAGTCCGACCTCGCGGCCGTCGACACCGTTGCGGACGCGGTGCGCGCGACCGCCGACTCGCTCGAGCCGATGCCCAGCCTGCACGCGAACGGTGGGCTCGGCACCGTCGGTGGCGACGACGGCGCGCTCCTCGAGCGCAGCGGGATCGCCGGTCGATCCAACCCCCTCGCGGCACCACTCCAGTGGCACATGTACGAAGACCGCGCCGAAGGATGGGCGACCTACTCTCCCGCCTACGAGGGCCCGGCGGGCCACGTGCACGGCGGGTTCGTCGCCGCCGCGTTCGACGACCTGCTCGGATCGGCCCAGACGCTCTCTGGGCAGGCCGGCTACACCGGCACGCTCACCGTGAAGATGCTGCGCCCGACACCGCTCGAGAAGCGGATCGACTACGAGGCCGGGATCGATCGCGTGGAAGGCCGCAAGATCTTCGTGTGGGGCACCGCCCACTGCGAAGGCACGCGGCTGGCCGAGGCAGAGATCGTGTTCATCGCACCGAAGGACGGGCGTCGACCCCGCTGACCACGCAGCGGGTCGGGCCCGTTACTGGCCGGGCAGCGTGATGTTGTCCGGCAGGGTGATGTTGGGCACGTTCGAGCTCCCGACGAGACACTTCAGTGCCGCCCTGGTGAACGTCACCGAGGCGGTCGCGTAGTCGGCGTCGAGCACTCCGGCCAGGCTGTCGCCATTGCCGAGAGCCTCGAACACGGACGCGAGCTGGAGGGTGGCCTTCTTGAGCTCGCCCTTGGCCTTCTTCGCGACCTTCTTCAACCGCTTCGCGGTCACCTGGGCTTGCTGGCGCGCGTCGGGATTGTCGCTGACCTGCGGGATGTCGACGTTGCGCATCGCCTTGCAGAACCTGGAGGTCTTCGACGCGACCCCGTGGTCGACGCTTGCCCCGACGGGCGCGGCGACAAGCGTGAGTCCGGCGAGCACTCCGATGGTCACGAACATCGTGGTCAGCTTGCGCATGGACGGGCTCCTCACTGGCTTCCTGGTGTGGGCACGGTACCGCGACGTGGGCCGCGATCGGTGGAGCCGCTCAGGTGCTCGCCGGCCGCCAGCTGGCGACCCCGATGTCATCCGCCGCCTTGGTGAACCAGACCTCGACCGGCATCCCGATGGACACCGCGTCGACTTCACAGTCGGTCACGTTCCCGAACACGAGTGGCCCCTCCTCGAGCTCGACCATCGCGATCACGTAGGGCAGCTCGTCGCGGAATGCCTTCATGCCGAACTGACGGATCACGGTGTAGGTGTGAACCGTTCCGCGCCCCGAGCACTCGAGCCAGCCCGACTCCCCGGCACAATTGGTGCAGAGCGCACGCGGGTACCACTGCCGGTGACCACACGACGGGCACTCCTGGATCAAGAGTCGTCCGTCGGCCGCCGCCTGCCAGTACGCACCGTTCACCGCGTCGGGGTTCGGGAGCGGCTTCAGCCACTCCTCGATCGCAACTACTTCGTGCGAGCTCATGACGGAGCGTCCTTTCCGAGGATGACCACGCCGATGCAGCTGAGCCATCCACCAGAGCCGGCCGCGAGCGCGACCTCGCAGTCGGGGACCTGGGCGTCGCCGGCCTGGCCTCGAAGCTGACGAGCAGCTTCGAGGATCAAGAAGATCCCCCGCATCCCCGGATGGCACGACGAGAGCCCACCACCGTCGGTGTTGAGCGGCCATTTCCCGCCCCGCTTGAGATGTCCCTCGGCGACGAACGGCCCACCTTCGCCGCGCGGCACGAACCCGAGGCTCTCGAGCAGGATCAGACAGGTGATCGTGAAGGAGTCGTAGAACATCAGCATGTCGACGTCGTCGTGGGTCACGCCCGCTCGCTCGAAGGCCACCGGACCCGCTTTCGCGCCGGCCGACGTCGTGAAGTCGGTCTGCTGGGAGATGTTCCAGTGGGTCTGCGCGCCCGCGGCGCCGAGCACGTAGACCGGCGGCTGCGGGAGATCCTTGGCGCGTTCGGCCGTGGTGATGATGAAGGCGCCGCCACCGTCCGTGATCGCGCAGCAGTCGAGCTTGTGCAGCGGGTCGGCGACGACGCGGCTGTTCACCACGTCGTCGACGGTGATCGGATCCCGGTAGATGGCGTTCGGGTTGAGCCCCGCGTACTCCCGCACGCCGACCGCGATCTCGGCCAGCTGCTCGGAAGTGGTACCGAACTCGTGCATGTGGCGCATCGCGTGCATCGCGTACGAGCCGACGAGCGAGTTGCCGTAGGGCACCTCGTACTGGACCGGCCCGCTGACCCGCGCGCCAGCCCGCTGGAAGCCCCCGGTCCCGAGCGAGCGGCCCATCCGCGAGAGCTGGTCCGACCCGTAGGTGACGAGCGCGGTGTCGCACAGGCCTTCCCGGATCGCCGCCGCGAGATGCTGCACATGGAACTCGAACGAGGAGCCACCCGTCATCGTGCCGTCGATGTAGCGGTGGTCGATGCGGAGGTACTCGGCCATGGTGACCGCGTCATCGACCATCATCCCGCCACCACCGCCGGCGTTGACGTACCCGTCGATCTCGGACTTGTCGATACCTGCGTCGGCGATGGCGCGCTGGGCGGCGAGGACGTGGTGCTGCACGCCGTCGAGGTGCGGCGCCTTCGGGTAATCCGAGAGTCCGATCCCGACGATCACCGGGGTGCGATCCCCTGTTGCTGAGGCCATGCGCGGTTGCCGTCCTTCCTGACGAAGGCGTCAGTCAATCAGGCCGCCAGGCGCGCACGCCAGACGACGCGAGCGCCGAAACCGAGCGCCGAACCCGACTGCCTGTTCCGGTTCCCGAACCGGGCCAGCCGGTGTCCTCGGACCGCCTCCTATGCTCCCCGGATGAAGCTGGGACTGCAGTTCGGGTACTGGACCGCGCACCCGCGCCCCGCACGCGAGCTCGTGGAGGCCGCGACCTTCGCCGAGGAGCTCGGGTTCGACTCGATCTGGACCGGTGAGTCGTGGAGCTCCGACGCCTTCTCCCCGCTCGCCGCAGTCGCGGCCGCGACCACGCGTGTGCGTCTGTGCACCGGGATCGCGCAGATCTCCGCCCGCACCCCAACCGCGATGGCGATGCATGCCATGACCCTCGACGGGCTGTCAGAGGGACGCGCCTGCCTCGGGATCGGGGTCAGCGGCCCGCAGGTAGTCGAAGGCTGGTACGGGCGACCGTTCGCGAAGCCACTTGCTCGCACTCGCGAGTACATCCAGATCGTGCGCGACGCGATCGCGCGCGTCGAGCCGGTGTCGAACGACGGTGAGCACTACCCGCTCCCGTACCGGGGTGAGGGTGCGCTCGGCTTCGGCAAGCCGCTGAAGATGATCACGCATCCGCTCCGCACCGAGATCCCCATCTACCTCGGCGCCGAGGGCCCGAAGAACGTGGCGCTCGCACTCGAGGTCGCCGACGGTTGGGTCCCGCTCTATTACTCGCCGCACCGCACGGATGCCTACGACTTCGACCCCGCGACTCTGAAGCCCGGCTTCGAGATCGCCGTCAACGTCTTCGTGAACGTGCACGACGACGTGGCCGAGGCGCTGTGGCCGGTGAAGGCGACCCTCGGCTTCTACATCGGCGGCATGGGTGCGAAGACCAAGAACTTCCACACCGAGCTCATGGCACGGATGGGCTTCGAGGAAGATGCCCACCGCATCCAGGACCTGTTCTTCGAGGGCAAACGCGACGAGGCGATCCTCGCCGTCCCCGACGCCTTCGCCGACGAGATCTCCCTTGTCGGGCCGAAGGAGCGCATCGCCGAGCGCCTCGAGGCGTGGCACGCGACGCCCGTCACGACCATGCTGCTCGGCGGCGCCGACCCCGACACGATGCGCCTGATGGCTGACCTCACGCGATAGCGACGAGCCCGGGACAAGAGAAGGAACTCATGCACTTCAACTTGGCTGACCTGTTCGAGAACGCCGTCGACCACTTCGGCGAACGCGAGTACCTCGTGTGCGACGGGAAACGCCGCACCTACGCGGAGATGGAGGTGCGCGCCAACCGCCTCGCCCATCACCTCGCCGAGCACGGGATCGGACCCGGTGACCACGTAGGGATCTACGCGCTGAACTCCGTCGAGTGGGTGGAGACCCTGTGGGCGGTGTTCAAGCTCCGGGCGGTCTGGGTGAACATCAACTACCGCTACGTCGAGAAGGAGCTCTCGTACCTCTTCGACAACGCGGACCTGAAGGCGCTCGTCTACCAGCGTGAGTTCGCGCCGCGTGTGCGTGGCG
>JANOWV010000405.1:0-3002 GCA_031418075.1 Actinomycetes bacterium | reverse complement strand
CTTCGGCGACGCGGGCCGGCTCGTCGAGGTCCAGCGGGAGCGGATGCCGGGTGTCGACCAGGCAGAAGCCACACGCGCGCGTGCAGCGCTCACCGAGGATCATGAACGTGGCGGTGCCGTCGGCCCAGCACTCGGAGATGTTCGGACAGCCCGCCTCTTCGCACACGGTGGTGAGGTCGAGCGTGCGCATGAGCCGCTTCGTGGCGCGATAGCCCTCACCGAAGTCGGCGCGCACGCGCATCCACTCGGGTCGGCGACCACCCGCGTCCACCGCCGCGAGGTCGACCCCCGCGTCGGCGAGGCGCCCGAGGAGACGGACCGAGCTCGTGGTTCCGGCTGCGTCGGTCGCCTCACGCGTGAATGCGGCGAGATCGGCCGTCGACTTGCTCCACGACACGTCGGCGCGCGCACTTCGTCCGCTGGTGAATGCCTCGGCGAATCGGCGCTCCACGACGTCGACGACGTCACACATCGCCGGGGCCCGGCCGAGCAGCCGCGCGAGGGACGTCACCCCCTTGTCGGGGATCCCGCACGGGACGATGTGATCGAACATCGAGAGGTCGGGGTCGACGTTGAGCGCGAACCCATGACGCGTGCGACCGCGTGCGACCTTGACGCCGATCGCCGCGACCTTCTCGTCGCCCACCCACACACCCGTGAGCCCCGGTCGGATGGACCCGACGACCCCGAAGTCGGCGAGCACCTCGACGAGCATCGCTTCGAGCCGACGGACGTAGCCGACGACGTCAGGCTCACCGTCGCGCCATTCGGCGAGGGTCAAGATCGGATATCCGACGAGCTGCCCGGGGCCGTGATACGTGACATCACCGCCACGATCGACGTGGACGAGATCGGCGCCGACCGAGGCCGGCGGCACGAGGACGTGGCGCGGGTCGGCGCGGCGACCCAGCGTGTAGACGTGCGGATGGTCGAGCAGGAGCAGGTAGTCGGCGGCGGAGCGCGTGTGGAGCGCCCGCTGGACGGCGTCGGCGTCGGCGTACGCGACTCGTCCGAGCCAGCGCACCCGGAGCACGTCACCCATCTCCGTGAGCCTACCGGGGGCCTGCTGAGGTCCCGGTCAGACCCGGATGACCTCGAGGCCGTCAACGCCGTCGTAATCGTCGTCCTGGGTCGCAATGGGTAGCTCGAGCGCGAGTGCGGTTGCTGCGATCCACGAATCGTTCACGGGCATTCGACGCTTCGTGTCGCGGAGCATCACTCGCAGGCTCGCCCAAGCATCGGCAACTGCGGCGTTGACTGGGATCGGCTCGAACGCGAGGACCGCGGTGAGCGTGGCGAGGCGGCGATCTCGCACGGCCAAGTCGGCCGCCGCGAGCACTCCGGCACGGAGCTCGCCAACCGTGATCACCGAGATCCCGAGCTCCTCGGGGAGCGCGGCTCGATCGAGCGGACGGCCGGACTCCCGGGCGATGAAGACGCTCGTGTCCGCGAGCGCTCTCATGATGGGATGTCGTCGTCGGTCGTCCCGGGGGCAAGGAGGGCGAGCTCGTCTGCGAGGCCTGCGTCGGCCTGGGAGCCGGCGACCTCGGCGAGGAAGTCGGCGCGGCGCATCCAGTGGCTCCGCCGCGCGAGAGGCCGGAGGGTGGCCACGGGACGGCCATCGACCGTGATCCTGATGTCCTCGCCCTGTTCCACGCGGGTCAGGACACCCCGAGTGTCGTTCCGTAGCTCTCGTGAGGGGACATCGCTCATGCAACGACCGTAGCAGATCTGCTACACCGTGCTACTCGAGCTCGGGGGCCCAGTCGTGCTGCTCGAGGTTCTCCTTGAGCGCGTGCAGGAACGCCGCGGCGTACGCACCGTCGAACGCCCGGTGGTCCCAGGCAAGGGAGAGCATGCCGACGTGGCGTACGGCGATGACGTCCTCGCCATCGGCGCCCACGATCACACGCGGACGCTTGGTGATCCCGTCGGTCGACAGGATCGCGACCTGCGGCTGGTTGATGATGGGGAGCGTGAGGAACGTCCCGTACGGGCCGGGGTTCGTGATCGTGAACGTCCCTCCGAGCACGTCGTCGGGCGTGAGCTGCTTGCTGCGCGCCCGTTCGGCGAGCCCCCGGATCTCCCGAGCGATGAGCCGGAGGCGCTTGCCATCAGCGTCACGCACCACCGGAGCGACCAGCCCCTCGAAGTCGAGGTCCACCGCGATCGCGAGGTGTACGTCGCGGTGCACGACGAGCGTCTCGTCGACGACGCTCGCGTTCACGTGCGGGAACTCGTTCACGGTCGAGCAGAACGCTCGGGCGATGAACGGGAGGTAGGTGAGCGTGTAGCCCTCACGCTCGTTCCACCCCGCGCGCGCGGCGTCGCGGACCCTGACGATGCGCTCGAAGTCGACCTCGACCGACGTGTACACGTGCGCGCTCGTCGCCTTGGACCGGACCATGTGCTCGGCGGTCCGACGCCGGATGTTCGTGAACGGCACGACCCGGTCGTCCCCCGCGGCCGGCGCGGGGAGGGGAGGCGCCTCGAACGACGCGGCGACCGGCGCGGGCTCCTGCGGTGGCGCGACCGGCAGGGCGGCGGGGGGCGGTGCGGCGACGGGCGCCGGAGCCGGAGGTGGTGTTGGCGGGGCCGGGGCGACCGGAGGCGCGACGGGTGCGAGAGGCGCGACCGGTGGCGGTGGTGGTGCCGGCGCAGGTTGCGGCGCGACAGGAGCAGGTGCAGGAGGCGCGGCCGGTGCGGGCGCGGGTGGTGGGGACGGCGCGAGCGGCGCGGGAGGCGTGGGTGGGATCGGAGGAGTCGTCGCGGGGCTGGCACCTCGATCACCGCCGACGGCGTCGAGGACGTCTTTGCGCGTGATGCGCCCGCCCTCGCCAGTACCGACGAGCGAGCTGGGGTCGAGCCCGTGCTGCGCGATCAAGCGCCGGACCACCGGTGAGGTGAGCGCGACGCCGCCCGCAGCCGCCGCGACGACCGGCGCGGCTGCGATCGGGGCGGGAACCGGTTCGGGCGCCGGCGGCGGTGTCGGAGCCGGCGCG
>JANOWV010000404.1:0-4989 GCA_031418075.1 Actinomycetes bacterium | reverse complement strand
GTCCATGTCACTCCCGCTCTCTGTTGTGTTGATTGCGAGCTATTCCCACTCGATCGTGCCGGGGGGCTTGCTGGTGATGTCGTAGGCGACCCGGTTGACCCCGGCCACCTCATTGATGATCCGCGACGCCATCCGCTCGAGCAAGTCGTGCGGGAGTCGGGCCCAGTCGGCAGTCATGGCGTCCTCGGAGGTGACGGCCCGGATGATGATCGGGTACTCGTAGGTACGGCCATCGCCCATCACGCCGACGGTGCGCACCGCGGGGAGCACGGCGAAGCTCTGCCAGATCTCCCGTTCGAGTCCGGCTCGGCGCAGCTCCTCGAGGACGACGAAGTCGGCCTGACGCAGGATCTCGAGCCGCTCGGGCGTGACCTCGCCGATGATCCGGACCCCGAGCCCGGGGCCGGGGAACGGCTGGCGCCACACGACGTGCTCCGGCAGACCGAGCTCCTCACCGACGGCCCGGACCTCGTCCTTGAACAGGCTCCGCAGCGGTTCGACGAGCTCGAACTTCATGTCGTCGGGAAGCCCACCGACGTTGTGGTGCGACTTGATCGTGGCGTTGTCGCCACCACCCGACTCCACGATGTCCGGGTACAGGGTCCCCTGCACGAGAAAGCGCGCGTCCGAGAGATCGCTCGCTACTTCTTCGAACACGCGGATGAACGTCTCCCCGATGATCTTGCGCTTCGCCTCGGGCTCGGACACCCCGGCAAGCGCGTCGAGGAACCGGTCGGCCGCCTTCACGTGGATGAGGTCGACGTGGAACTGGGCGCGGAACGTCTCCTCGACCTGGTCGGGCTCGCCGAGACGAAGTAGGCCCGTGTCGACGAAGACGCAGGTGAGCTGGTCGCCGACGGCTCGGTGCACGATCGCCGCGGCGACGGCGGAGTCGACGCCACCCGACAGCCCGCAGATCACCCGCTCGTCGCCCACCTGGGCGCGGATCTCGGCGACGGCCTCGTCGATGATGTTCGCGTTCGTCCAGCTCGGCCGGGCCTTGCACACGTCGAACAGGAACGAGCTCAGCACTTGCTGGCCGCGTTCGGTGTGCGCGACCTCGGGGTGGAACTGCACACCGTAGATCCCACGGTCGCGATCCTCGAGCGCGGCCACGGGCGCGCCCGGCGAGCTCGCGGTGACCACGAATCCTTCGGGCGCCGCGGTGATGGCGTCGCCGTGGCTCATCCAGACCGACTGCTCCTGGGGCAGCTCGCCGAGCACGACCGACGAGCCGGTACGGGTCATCGGCGTGCGGCCGTACTCGCCGCCGCCGGTGCGCTGCACCTCACCACCGAGCTGCATGGCGACGAGCTGCGCGCCGTAGCAGATGCCGAGGACCGGCACGCCCGCGTCGTACACGCCGGGATCGATCACCGGCGCGTCGGGCACGTGGACCGACGCGGGACCACCAGAGAAGATGATCCCCGCGGGCCGCTTCGCCAGCATCTCCTCGAGCGGCATCGAGCGCGAGACGATCTCGGAGTAGACGCGCGCCTCGCGGACTCGCCGTGCGATCAGCTGCGCATACTGGGCCCCGAAGTCGACGACCAGGATCGTGTCGTGCGACGCGGTCATGCGAGCCTCAGTGGCCCATCCCCACGCCCTGGGCGCGCTGGAGCGACTTTCCCTCGGTCTGCAGCGACGGTGCCACCATGACCTCGGCCTTCTGGAACTCCTTCAGCGTCTCGTAGCCCGTGGTGGCCATCGAGGTACGCAGCCCGCCCAACAGGTTGAGCGTGCCGTCGTTCTCGTGCGCGGGGCCGACGAGGATCTCCTCGAGCGAGCCTTTGCGGCCGGCGTAGACCCGCGCGCCGCGTGGGAGCGTCGGGTGGAAGGTCGCCATGCCCCAGTGGTACCCGCGGCCGGGGGCCTCGTACGCACTCGCGAGCGGCGAGCCGACCATCACGGCGTCAGCGCCACAGGCGATCGCCTTCGCGATGTCGCCGCCGGTGCCCATGCCGCCGTCGGCGATGACCTGCACGTAGACGCCGGTCTCGTCGAGGTGACGGATGCGAGCGCCCGCGGCGTCGGCGATCGCGGTGGCCTGCGGGACACCGATGCCGAGCACACCGCGCGTGGTGCAGGCGTGGCCCGGGCCGACGCCGACGAGGATGCCGATGGCGCCCGTGCGCATGAGGTGCAGCGCAGTGGAGTACGACGCGCATCCACCGACGATCACCGGCAAGTCGAACTCACGGATGAACTTCTTGAGGTTGAGGGGCTGACGCGACTCGTCCTTCGACACGTGCTCGGCCGAGACGACCGTGCCCTGGATCACCAGGAGGTCGAGCTCGGCTTCCAGCACGATGCTCGCGTACTGCTCGACTCGCTGTGGCGTGAGCGACGCGCAGGCAGTGACGCCGCTCTCCTTGATCTCACGGATCCGCTGGCCGATCAGCTCGTCCTTGATCGGCTCGGCGTACATCTCCTGCATACGCGCGGTCGCCTTCTCGGGCGTGAGCGCGGCGGTCTCCTCGAACAGCACCTCGGGATCTTCGTAGCGGGTCCAGAGGCCTTCGAGGTTCAGGCACGCGAGCCCGCCGAGCTCGCCGATCTGCGTTGCGGTCTTCGGAGAGGTGACACCGTCCATCGCTGCGGCGACGAGCGGCAGCTCGAACTTGTAGGCGTCGATCTCCCAGGTGATGTCGACATCCTCGGGATCGCGCGTGCGTCGGCTGGGGACGATCGCAATGTCGTCGAACCCGTAGGCCCTCCGCCCGGACTTGCCGATCCCGATCTCGACTTCCACCAGGTCGACCCCTTTGCTCGTCCGCCGCCGGCGCCCCGGCTGAACCATCGACCTTACCGCCCTGGTCCACTGCGGCCGGGAACGGGAGCAATGCCGGAAGCGCCGCCGGGGACAGACCCCGACCGAGCGCGGGGCGGACCGATCCGATCAGGACCGCGACGCGGTCAGGTGCTCCAAGAAACCCGCAAGGATGCGCGCCGTCGCCCCCCACACGGTCTCCCCCGGCAGCTCGAAGAAGTGGATGGGGCGATCGGGTCCGGCTCCCGCGCCCATCTCGCTGGGGATGTCCCAGCGCTCCTCCCGATAGGCCACCTCGTCGAGCAGGTCCGAGAGCGCCACGTCGAAGACCGAGACGACCTCCGTGTAGTCGGGGGCGAGCACCGGGCGGCCGGCGACGAGCCCGACGAAGGGTGTCAGGACGAAGCGACCGGCCACGGTCGTCATGCTCTCGAGCTCGGCGACGACGTCGACCTCGCGTGGCTCGAGCCCGATCTCCTCGTGGGCCTCGCGCAGGGCCGCATCGCGGAGGGAGCCGTCGACCCCCTCCTCCAGCTTGCCGCCGGGAAAGGCGATCTCGCCCTGATGCGACGGCATCGTCTCGGGTCGCTTGGTGAGGATCACCCGAGCCTCCCCATCCTCCTCGAAGAACGGCATCAGGACGGCTGCCGGTCGGGCAGTGGGCGGCGACGACGGTGCACTCGCGGCGGGGAGGGTCCGGCACGCGGCTCGAACGTCGTCGAGCGTGAAACGGCGACGCGCGCGCGGCAACGCCGTCCACGGCGGGGGACCACCGGGCCGGGCCGACGCCGGTCGCGGGATCCGCTGGGCTCCCCCGCGCGCGCTGACCGGCTCCCCGTGCATCGGCCCAGGGTACGGGGCCCCACCTAGGCTCCTGCGCAGCCCAACAGCACAGCCCAACAGCACAGGGAGAACGCGCGTGCCGGACTGGAACCTCGCCGATGTCTTCGAGTCGATCGCCGATGTCGTACCCGACCGGCCTGCCCTGATCTCCGGGGGCGTGCACCGGTCATGGCGCGAGTGGGACGAACGGGCTGCCCGCCTCGCCGCCGGGTTCGTCGACCTCGGACTCGAGCCCGACGCGAAGGTCGCGCTCTACCTCTACAACTGCCCCGAGTACCTCGAGACCTCGTTCGCGACGTTCAAGATGCGCGGTGTCCACGTCAACGTCAACTATCGGTACCTCGAGGACGAGCTGGAGTACCTCCTCGACAACTCCGACGCAGAGATCATGCTGTTCCACGGTTCCTTGGGCGAGCACGTCGCCGCCATTCGCGACCGCTGCCCGAAGCTCCGGGCGATCGTGCAGGTCGACGACGGAGCGCCGCTGGTCGAGGGTGCGCTGCGCTACGAGGACGTCATCGCCGGACACGAGCCGATGGAGCGGATCCCGCGCTCGGGCGACGACCGGTGGTTCCTCTACACCGGCGGGACCACCGGGATGCCCAAAGGCGTGATGTGGCGTCACGAAGACCTGTACGGGAGCCTCGCCGAGGCCGTCTACCCGATCCTCGGCTCGGAGATCCCGGTCGAATCGAGCGATGCAGGCGCAGCCGCGCTCGAGATCATCGCGGCGGGCCGATCCCCGGTGCACCTCCCGGCGTCGCCGCTGATGCACGGCACGGGCGGAATGACGTCAATGCAGAGCCTCTTCGCCGGCGGTGCGATCGTCACCCTCGAGTCGCGCCACTTCGATCCTGACGAGCTCTGGAAGGTCGTCGCCGACCAGCGCGTCACACAGATGGCCATCGTCGGCGACGCCTTCTGCAAGCCGATGGTCCGCGCACTCGACGATGCCGTCGAACGCGGCGATCCGTTCGACCTTTCGTCGCTCGGGCTCGTGATCAGCTCGGGCGTGATGTGGAGCGCGCCGGTGAAGCAGGCACTCATGGCGCACCAGCCGATCCTCTGCCTCGACTCTCTCGGATCGAGTGAAGGCGTCGGGTTCGCGACCAGCCTCACGATGCCGGGTGGGGAGGCGTCCACCGCGAAGTTCACCATCGGTGCGCGCACGAAGGTGCTCACCGAGGACGGCCGCGAAGTCGAGCCGGGATCGGGCGAGCGCGGGATGCTGTCGCTCGGTGGCCACCTCCCGTCGGGGTACTACAAGGACGAGGCGAAGTCGGCCGGCACATTCAAGGTGTTCGACGGCGTTCGGTACTCGGTACCGGGCGACTGGGCCACGGTCGAAGCCGACGGCACGATCGCACTCCTCGGAC